>NZ_JBHUWH010000562.1:0-4679 GCF_042670125.1 Kitasatospora sp. NPDC057198
GCCGCCGCCGGCGCGGGAGCCGGGCGCGCGGACGAGGCCGCGCTCCCGGCTCCGGGCGTGCCCTGCGACTGGTGGCCGTCGGCCGGCTCAGTGCCCAGGGTGTTGCTCATCGTGTGCTTACTCAGCCCTTCGCGGCGGCGGCGTTGGTGTCCTTGGCGATGTCGGCCGCGCTGCCCTTGCCGGCGAGCAGGTTCACCACGGCGGTGTTCATCGCGTTGCCGACGTTCTGGCCGTACTCGGTGTCCAGGAACAGCACCGAGTAGGGGGCCTTGTTGAACGCCTGCAGCGCCGAGACGTTGTAGGGCTCGGTGACGCCCGCCTGGGCCTCCTTGTTCACCGGGATGGCGACGAACGCCTTGGCGTACGCCTGCTGCTGCTCGGTGCTGACCAGGAAGCGCAGGAAGTCGAGGGCCTCCTTCGGGGCCTTCTTGGACAGCGAGTAGCCGTCGAGGCCGCCCATGATGGCGGCCGGGTCGCCCTGGCCGCCCGGCACGGCCGGGAAGGGGAACCAGCCCAGGTCGGGGAGCGGCTTCTGGTCGGGGGTCAGGCTGGCGATCACGCCGGGGTTCCAGTTGCCCATCAGCTCCATGCCCGCCTTGTGGTTGGCGATCATGCCCGCGGACGAACCGGCGCCCTGCTGCGAGGAGGTGGTCAGGAAGCCCTGCTGGAAGGGCTCGGTCTTGACGAAGGAGGCGAGGTCCTCGCCCGCCTTGGTCCAGCACGCGTCGTCGAACTTCAGCGACTGGGCGGCCTTCTTCAGGGTGTCCTGGCTGCACTCGCGCAGGGCGAAGTTGTAGTACCAGTGCGCGGCCGGCCAGGCGTCCTTGGCGCCGACCGCGATCGGCGCGACCCCGATCGCCTTCAACTTCGCTATGGCGTCCTGGAGTTCGGGCATCGTGGTGGGCGGCGCGGTGATGCCGGCCTGCTGGAACAGGTCCTTGCTGTAGTAGATGCCCTCGGGCTGGGTGTCGACCGGCATCGCGTAGACCTTGCCGTCGATCGAGTACCCGGCGATGCCCGCCGCGCCCGCGTTCGCCTTGTCGGCGTCGGTGAGGTCCAGCGCCTGGACCTGGCCCGCCTGGACCATGGCCTGCATCTTGCCGCCGCCGCGCTGCAGGAAGATGTCCGGCGCGGAGCCGGAGTTGAGCGCGGTCTGCAGCTTCCCGTCGAGGTCCTCGTTCTGGATCGTCTGGATGTTGATCTTGACGTTCGGGTGCAGGGCCTCGTACGCCGCCCCGGCCGTCTTCCAGTACTCGGCGCCCGGGCCGGGCTGGGCGTTCTCCCAGAGGGTCAGCGTGACCTTGCCGTCGGACGAGCCGCCGCTGCCGCCGCCGTCGCTGCCGGCGCAGCCGGTGACGGCGAGCGTGATGCCCAGGGCGATCGCGGCGGCCGCCGTGCGGCGGGACTTTCTCGTCATCGTGGGGACTTCCTGTTCTGTCGTCGTCGCCGGGGGAGCCCGGTGGGGAGTACGCGAAGTGAAGGCACGTCAGGTGGGGATCGCCGCTGCTCCTGCGGCCCGGTCGCGGGTGGGTGGACCGGTGTGACCGGGCGTGAGGCGGTCGGCAGGGGCGGTTCGAATGCTGGAGAGTATGGGCTCGCCACGGAGCGGGCGTCAATAACTTGTTTCCGAAAAGTATCCGAAAGTTGCGGCAGATTACGGGGGGATAACACCGAAACATTTCGAACTTTTCGGCCTCCGGGGGCGCCGCGCCGTCCTGGCCGGGAGCAGCACCTCCGCCGGCAACGCGACGCTCTCCGGCACCACCGGACGGATCGGCCCGACCGGCAACGCCTTCGCCGAGGCGCTGACCCGCACCGGCAACACCGGCAGCGCCCCGCTGCTCGCCGGCCACACCGTGGACGGCCCGCACCCCGCACCGGGGCCCCCGGGGTGCGCACCGCACCGGCCTCGCGGCCCCTGACGCGGCGTCGGGCGTCCGCCGGTAGGGTGCCTGGCAGCCGGTGGCGGCCAGTAGGGTGGGCACCGGGGCAGCGTCCGGCCCGCGCCGGGCGGGACGGGAGAACGATGGACGAGACCGGCGAGCGGCGCCCGCCGACGATGGCGGACGTCGCCCAGGTGGCCGGGGTGTCGCACCAGACGGTCTCCCGGGTGCTCAGCGACCACCCCAACGTGCGCGAGACGACCCGGGAACGGGTGCAGCGCGCGATCGCCGAACTGGGCTACCGGCCGAACTCGGCGGCCCGGACGCTGGTGACCCGGCGCAGCCGGACCATCGGGGTGGTGGCCGCGAACACCACCCTGTTCGGCCCGGCCAGCATCCTGGCCGGCCTGGAGCGCGCGGCGCGCGGCGAGGACTACCTGGTGGCCTCGGTGGGCCTGGAGGGGCTGACCGAGCACGCACTGGCCAAGGCGCTGGAACGGCTGGCCGGTTGGGGAGTGGACGGCGCGGTGGTGATGACGCCGCACCGGCACACCGTCGCCGCGCTGGCCCGCCTCCCGCAGCCCTTCCCGGTCGTGACGGTGGAGGGCGGCCACGACCTCGACCTGCCCGGCGTGGCGGTCGACCAGGTGGGCGGGGCACGGGCGGTCACCGAGCACCTGCTCTCACTGGGCCACACCCGGATCTGGCACGTCGCCGGCCCCGGCGAGTGGATCGAGGCGGAGGGCCGGCTGCAGGGCTGGCGCGCCGCGCTGGAGGCGGCCGGGCTGCCGGTGCCGCCCCACCTGACGGGCGACTGGAGCCCGGCCTCGGGCCACGCGGCGGGCCGGAAGGTCGCCGAGGCGTTCCGCCGCGGCGCCGGCGCCCGGCCGACCGCGGTGTTCGCGGCCAACGACCACATGGCCCTGGGCGTCATCCGCGCACTGCACGAGGCCGGGGTGCGGATCCCCCAGGACGTCGCGGTGGCCGGCTTCGACGACCTCCCCGAGGGCGCCTACCTCACACCCCCGCTGACCACCGTCCGGCAGGACTTCACCGCCGTCGGCCGGGAGGGGATCGGCATGCTGCTGCGGCTGATCGACGAACCCGCCGCCCCCCTCGCCCACGTACGCGTCCAACCGGAACTGGTGGTCCGGGCGAGCACCGCGGACGGTCGGCGGACGGCGGCGGGCGGCGCGGCCGCGCTGTTCTCCGACCTGCCGGGGCCGAACCGGTAGTCCGGGGCGCCCCGGACGGGCGGGCGCGGCGCCGGACGGGCGGGTGCGGTAGCGGCGGAGCCGGGTGCGGCAGCGGCGGATGGGTGCGGTAGCAGGGGGACCGGGGCGCGGAGTCCGCGGGCGCGGTGGCGGGGGAGGGGCGCGGCACCGGGCAGGCCCGTCGGACGGCAGCGGGGCCGGGTCGGAGCTCCGGCGCACTTTTCGGTCCTGGGTCGGAGCGCTGCCCGCCCGGCAGTCGACCGGCGCGGGCCTGCCAGGCCCTGGGGGCACCACGCTGCCGGCTGCGGGCCCGTACGTCGGGCGTGCCGGACCCGTGCGCCTGTACTGGATTCCGCCCGCCCGCCGTGGACTTCCCGGCCCTGAACCCCCGAACCCGCGGCACCCGCGCCCCGCACGGCAGCGGCTCCGACGACCCCGACGACGCCCCTCCCGACAGGAGCACCTCCGTGCCAGAAACGACGCCCTTCCTGCTCGAACGCCTGCGCGCGGCCGGCCTGACCGACGTCGTCGCGGTCGAACCTGCCACCGGCGGTCTCGCCGCGGTCGCGGGGATCGCCCGCCGGGCCGACGGCACGTCGGTGTTCGTCAAGGCGTTCGACGGGCCGCCGTCGGAGGACGCCTTCGCCGCGGAGGCCGAGGGGCTCACCGCGCTGCGCGAGGCGGGCGGTGTCGCCACCCCCGAGGTCGTCCTCGCGGGCCGCGACCTGCTGGTGCTGTCCGTGCTGCGGCCCCGGCCGGGGAGCACGGCGTTCTGGGAGGAGTTCGCGCACGTGCTGGCCCGCCTGCACACCGGCACCCGGCACGCCCGGTTCGGGTGGCACCGGGACAACTGGCTGGGCCGCCGCCGGCAGGTCAACACCTGGGAGGAGGACGGGTTCGAGTTCTTCGCCCGGCACCGCCTGCTGCGCTGGCTCGGCGAGCGCCGCGTCCGGGAGGCGCTGGACGCCGCGGACCGGGCGGCGCTGGAGCGGCTGTGCGACCGGCTGCCCGAACTGCTGCCGGCCCGCCCCGCGTGCCTGACGCACGGCGACCTGTGGGCGCAGAACGTCATGGCCACCCCGGACGGGCGGCCCGCGCTGATCGACCCGGCGGTGTCGTACGCGTGGGCCGAGACCGACCTGGCCCACCTGTGGACGACGGCGCCGCCGCCCGAGGCGCGGGTGTTCTTCGAGCGGTACGCCGAGCTGACCGGGCTCGACCGCGACTGGCGCACCCGCGCGCCGATCCTCCAGCTGCGCCAGCACCTGGCGGTGATCGCCCAGTTCACCCCGGACTGGGGCGCGGCGGATCTGGTGCGCGCCACGCTCGCCCCGTTCCGGCGGCGCTGAGCCGGGCCGCGGCCGGCGCCTTGACAGAAACTTTGTGAGCGCTAACATTCCGATGCCGGTGCGTCCCGCTCTTCGACGCGCCCCCGTGGCCTCCGGTCCGCACTCCCGAGGGTGAGTCGGCGGACCGGAGCCCACCGCCGACAGAGCCGCTCCCCCCGCGAGCGTCGGCGGTGCGACGCGGCCCCGGCCCGTCGGCGTTCCCTCCGCGCCCTCCTCCCCGTCGACCCCGGGGA
>NZ_JBHUWH010000563.1:0-4665 GCF_042670125.1 Kitasatospora sp. NPDC057198
CGGGCTCGGGGTCGGTTCCGGCGTGGGGCTCGGCGACGGGCTGGGGCTCGGCGAGGGGCTGGGGCTGGGGCTCGGCGAGGGGCTGGGCGACGGGCTGGGGGCGTCGACGGTCACGGTGGCACTCGCGCTGTTGTTGGACGGGTCGGTGTCCTCCTGGTCGAGCTCGCCCAGCTCGGCGGTGTTGGTGCGGGTGCCGGGCTCGGCGGCGCGGACGGTCAGCAGCAGCCGGGCCTGGTCGCCGACGGCGAGGTTCCCGATCGTCCACACCCCGGTGCCGGCCGCGTAGCTGCCGGTGCTCGGGGCGGCCGAGACCAGTTCCAGCCCGGCGGGCAGCAGGTCGTCGACGGTCAGCCCGGTGGCGGGCGCCGGGCCGTTGTTGGTGGCGGTGACGGTGAACACCGTCTGCCCGCCGACCTCCTGACGGGCCGGGTCGACGCTCTTGCCGATCGCGATGTCGGTCTCGTTGAGTGCCTGGACGGTGGCGCTCGCCGTGTTGTTCTCCTTCACCGGGTCGTACTGGTTGGCGCCGGTGACGGTGGCGGTGTCGGTGGCCGGCGCGGCGACGTCCAGCCGGACCAGCAGGGTGAGCCGCACCTCCCCGCCCTTGGCCAGCACGGGCACCTTCCAGGTGCCGGTCGCCGGGTCGTACGAGGTGCCGGCGGCGGGCGTCGCGGTGAGCAGCGTCGTCCCGACGGGCACCGGGTTGGCGACGACCGCGTTGGTCGCCTCGTGCGGCCCGTAGTTGTGCAGGGTGACGGTGAAGGTGGTGCTGGAGCCGACCGGCAGCACCGTCGGGTCGGCGGCGACGGTGACGCCGAGGTCGGCGTAGTTGTCGGCGGGGCCCACCGGGATGGTCACGGCCGACGGGACGGCCGTGACGGTCTGCCCGATCGGGGAGACCGCACTGGCGGTGGCGGTGTTGGTGAACCAGCCGGCCTCCAGGTCGGCTGCGGTGACGGTGTGGCTGCCGGTGCAGACGATCTGGTCCCCGGGCTGCACCACCGAGGCGGGGCAGGACACGTCGGTGATCTTCGGGTCCTGGACGACCACGGTGGAGAGCGTGGAGCCGCCGGTGTTGGTGACGGTGAAGGTGTAGTCGACCACATCGCCGACGAGGTGCGGGACGGGCGTGACGGCCTGCTTGACGAGCGTCATCGAGGAGGTCAACGGCACCGTGACGGTGGACGGTTCGGCTTGCAACTGGCCGCCGCCCGCCGCGGTCGCGGTGGCGTTCGCGGTGTTGACCACCTGCCCGGCGGCGACGTCCGCGGCCGTGACGGTGTAGCGGCCGGTGCACACCACGGTCGAGCCGGGCTCGGGAGTGGGCGGCAGGACCGTGGTCGGGCAGCTCACCGGTGCCAGCCTGTCGTCCGTGACGGACAGCGAACTCATCGGCACGTCACCGGCGTTGGTGACCACGTACTGGTACGGGATGACCGTCCCGGCGGTGATCACGGCAGGCAGCGGCGCCCCGGTCCGGTCGACCTGCTTGACCAGGTCGAGCGCGCCCAGCGGCAGGATCGAGGAGGCGTTCACGTTCCGGATCAGGTGCACGTCGGTGGAGCCGCCGGTGGAGGCGCTGAACCCGAACTTGTAGGTGGACGGCAGCCCGGCCGGGGCCGGCTCGTCCAGCACCTGGTGCCAGCCGGTGCCGTCCTGGAAGTCCACCTGGACGATCACCCGGGGCGAGGGCGCCGGGGTGATCTGCACGTTGACGGTGCGCTTGGCGACCGCCGGGTCGGTGGTGCCGAACGGCGCGCCCAGGCTGCCGGGCAGCGTGGTCGCGGCCCTGGGCGGGTTGCCGACCGGGGGCTGGGTGGTGGAGGCCAGGTAGCAGTAGCCGGAGATGCCGACACCCGGGCCGCGCAGGGTGATCACGTTGGGCGCGACCTGGCCGTCCACCTTGACCGGCGACCGCTGGCCGACCGGGCAGTTCGAGCCCCGCTTCTCACCGTCGTTGTAGAAGTTGCCGTACATGTCGAGGCCGACGCCGAGGTAGCCGCCGACCACGCCGGGGCTGAGGTTGCGCTGCGCGTAGCCGAGGCTGCCGCCGTCGGCGCCCTTGGTGTCCAGCGGGGTCGCACCGTCCACCAGGTAGAAGCCGATGCCGTCGCCGGGTGCCTGGGTGCCGCCGTACTGGTACTGCTCGAAGGTCACCGACAGACCCGCCGAGGAGGGCACCGGGCGGCGGTACAGCAGCGAGCCGCCGACGAACCCGGCCGAGTCGTTCAGTTGCAGGTAGCCGGGCAACGTGCCGGGCACCGGCGCGGCCGGGGTGCCGCCGGTCGGACAGGCGGGGATCTGCGCGGCGCCGGACGCGGGCGTGCTGCCCACCGGAGCGCCGGTCAGGCAGGTGGTACCCAGCGGCACCCAGGACGGGTCCGACACCGAGGAGCCCTCGAAGGTCTCGTTGACGATCACCGTCCCGCCGGTCGGCGGGTCCGCGACCGCCTGCGGCGCGGCCAGCACCGGCCCCGTCGCGAGCAGCAGCGCCGCCGCCGCCGTCCGCACCGCTCTGTACATCCGTCCCGTCATCCGCTCTCCCGTTGCACGTGCCACCGCCCCGGTCCGGGCGGGGCGAGCGTAGGCAGCGGGGCCGCGCCCGGCCGGGCAGTGCGCCGACCGTGGGCGTGGCGCCGTCGGTGGGCGTGGCGCCGTTCTGCGGGCCGGGGAGCAGCCGGGGGCGGCCTTCACCCCGGGGAAGGGCCGGCATCGGTGGGGCCGGCCCCGGACGGCTGACCGGGCGTCAGGGGGTGACCAGTCCGGCCCGGTAGGCGAGGATCACCAGGTGGACCCGGTCGCGGGCGTCCAGTTTGGTGAACAGCCGGGCCACGTGGGCCTTCGCGGTGGCGGCGCTGATGGTCAGGCGGGCGGCGATCTCCGCGTTGGACAGGCCCTGGCCGACCAGGGTCAGCACCTCTCGCTCGCGTCCGGTGACGCCGGGCAGGTCGGCGCGCGGGGACGGGGCCGCGCCGGTGTAGGCGGAGATCAGCCGGCGGGTGACGCCGGGCGCGAGCAGGGCGTCGCCGGCGGCGACGGTGCGGATGCCGTCGAGGACGTCCTCGACCCGGCTGTCCTTGACCAGGAAGCCGCTGGCCCCGGCGTGCAGCGCGCCGAACACGTGGGCGTCCTCGTCGAAGGTGGTCAGCACCAGGACGTGCGTCGCGCAGCCGGGGTCGGCGGTGATCCGGCGGGTCGCCTCGATGCCGTCCAGGCCGGGCATCCGCAGGTCCATCACGGCGACGTCGGGGCGCAGCCGGGCGGCGAGTTCGACGGCGGCGGCGCCGTCGCCGGCCTCGCCGACCACCTCCAGGTCGGGGGTGTCGGCGATCAGCACCCGCAGGCCGGTGCGGATCAGCGGCTGGTCGTCGACCAGCAGGACGCGGATCACGGCCGCTCCCCGTCGGGCAGGGGCAGGGTCGCGGCGACCAGGAAGCCGCCGTCGGGGCCGGGCCCGGCGGTGAGCGTGCCGTGCAGCAGGGCGGCGCGCTCGCGCATCCCGGCGATGCCCCAGCCGGTGCCGCCGGGGGCCGGGCCGCGGCCGGAGTCGCGGATCTCCAGGGCGAGTTCGCCGGGGCGCCGGTCGAGGGTGACGGTGCAGCGGCCGGTCCCGGCGTGCCGGGCCACGTTGGTGACGGACTCCTGGACGATCCGGAACGCGGCCAGTTCGACCTCGGCGGGCAGCGGGCCGGACGGCCCGAGGCGGCGCAGTTCGACGCGGACGCCCGCGTCGGCGGCGCGGGCGGCCAGCGCGTCCAGGTCGGCGAGCGAGACGAGCGCGGCGGGGGCGGGCGGGGCCGGTTCGGGGTCGCCGGCCCGCAGCAGGCCGAGCATCCGGCGCAGCCCGGCCAGGGTCTCCCGGCCGGTGGTCTCGATCGCGCCGAGCGCGGTCCGGGCCTCGGCGGGCTGGGTGTCGATGACCCGCCCGGCGACCGCCGCCTGCACCGCGATCACGCCCATGCTGTGCGCCACCATGTCGTGCAACTCGCGGGCGATCCGCAGCCGTTCGGCGGTGACGGCCTGCTCGGTGGCGCGGCCGGCCAGTTCGGCGTCGTGCCGGCGCTGCTGCCGGACGGTGTGGCCGACCAGCCAACCGACGGCGGTGGCGGCGGTCAGCCCCAGCGCCGGGGAGAGCTGCCCGGGGTTGCCGAGGGCGGTCTGCCGGAGCGCGTACCCGGCGACGGCCAGCACGGGCAGCGCGGCGGCGAGCAGCGAGGTGCGGCGGCGGCGGGCGGCGGCGGTGACGCCGACCAGCACGTCCGCGAACAGGAACAGCACGACCGGTGCGGCGGCGACGGTCGTCCCGAGCGCGGCGACCGATCCGGCGACGGCCACGGCGACCGCCCCCGCCGGAGCCCTGGGCACCAGCAGCGCGGCCAGCGTGGTGACGACCGCGGTGATCAGCAGCGGCGCGTCCTCGACGTTGCCGTGGTAGCGCAGCAGCCGGGCGAACTCGTCCTCGCGCTGCACCGCCCGGACGCCGACCACCGCGCACCAGCCGACCGCCACCCAGGCCCACGGTGGCAGTCGTCTCAGCAGCGGCGCGGGCGGGGCGTTCATGCCCCCGATGCTAGTAGTGCTTCGTTAGGTTCTGGTTCTGTGTCTGGTTCTTGTGCGGGGTAGGGGGCGGTTGCAGGTGGCACAGGTGCCGGTCCAGCCCTTGAG
>NZ_JBHUWH010000564.1:0-4632 GCF_042670125.1 Kitasatospora sp. NPDC057198
GGCCTCCTCGACGATGACGTGCGCGTTGGTGCCGCTGATGCCGAAGGACGACACACCGGCCCGGCGCGGCTGCTCGCCGGCCGGCCAGGCGGTCGGCTCGGTGAGCAGCCGGGAGTGTCCGGCCGTCCAGTCCACGTGCGAGGACGGGGTCTCGGCGTGCAGGGTCGGCGGCAGCAGTTCGTGCTGCAGCGCCAGCACCATCTTGATGACGCCCGCGACACCGGCCGCGGCCTGGGTGTGCCCGATGTTGGACTTCACCGAGCCCAGCAGCAATGGCCGTTCGGCCGGCCGGTCCTGGCCGTAGGTGGCCAGCAGCGCCTGCGCCTCGATCGGGTCGCCCAGCGTGGTGCCGGTGCCGTGCGCCTCCACCACGTCCACCTCGGCGGCGGTGAGCCGGGCGTTGGCGAGCGCCGCCCGGATTACCCGCTGCTGGGACGGGCCGTTGGGGGCGGTCAGGCCGTTGGACGCACCGTCCTGGTTGACGGCCGAACCCCGCAGCACGGCAAGGACCTTGTGCCCGTTGCGCTGCGCGTCGGAGAGCCGCTCGACCACCAGCATGCCGACGCCCTCGGCCCAGCCGGTGCCGTCCGCGTCCTCGGAGAACGCGCGGCAGCGGCCGTCCGGGGAGAGGCCCTGCTGGCGGGAGAACTCCACGAAGGTGCCCGGGGAGACCAGGACGGTGACGCCGCCGGCCAGGGCGAGCGTGCACTCGCCGGAGCGCAGCGCCTGCGCGGCGAGGTGCAGGGCGACCAGCGAGGAGGAGCAGGCGGTGTCGATGGTGACGGCCGGGCCCTCCAGGCCGAGGGCGTAGGAGACCCGGCCGGAGAGCACGCTGGTCGCGTTGCCGGTCATCAGGTGGCCCTCGACGCCGGAGCCGGCCTCGGCGGACCAGGAGACGCCGATGCCGTAGTTGGAGGCGAAGCCGCCCGCGAACACGCCGGTGGCGCTCTCCCGCAGCGCGGCCGGGTCGATGCCCGCACGCTCCAGCGCCTCCCAGGAGGTCTCCAGCAGCAGGCGCTGCTGCGGGTCCATGGCCAGGGCCTCGCGCGGGCTGATGCCGAAGAAGTCGGCGTCGAAGCGGGTGGCGTCGCGCAGGAACGCGCCCTGCGCGACGTACGAGGTGCCCTCGCGTTCGCCGTCGGGGTCGTAGACCTCCGCCAGGTCCCAGCCGCGGTCGGTGGGGAAGCCGCCGACCGCGTCGCCGCCCGAGGCCAGCAGCTCCCAGAACGCCTCCGGGCTGTCCGCCCCGCCCGGGAAGCGGCAGGCCATGCCGACGATCGCCACCGGTTCGGCCGCCTGCTCCTGCACCTCGCGCAGTCGGGCACGGGCGTCCTGGGCGTCGGCGATGGCCCGCTTCAGGTAACTACGGAGCTTGTCCTGGTCGGACACGGTCGTCTCCCAGCAATGGTTTTCGGGCAGAGTCATGGACGGGCTGTCCCGCACGGAGCGTGCGGGACAGCCCGGTTGGAGCAGCGACCCTCTGGGCCGGACAGGCGTTACTCGAGTTCGTCGACGAGGGCGAACAGCTCGTCGTCGGTGGCGCCCTCGAGTTCCGCTTCGCGCCGTTGCCTCGTTGCCGCGGCCTGGTCGCCGAGGGCGTCCAGGAGCCGCCGCAGCCGGTCGGTGGCCTCTTCCCGCACCGGGTCGTCGACCGTTCCGGTGCGGAGAGCGGCTTCGAGCCGGTCGAGCTCCGCGAGGATCGGCGCCGACACCGCTTCGTCCGAGACAACCTCGGTTCGCAGCCATCCGGCAAGGGCGTTCGGGGTGGGGTGGTCGAACACCAGGGTGGCGGGCAGCCGCAGCCCGGTCGCCAGGTTGAGGCGGTTGCGCAGTTCGACGGAGGTCAGCGAGTCGAAGCCCAGGTCCTTGAACGCGCGCCGGTCCTCGATCGCGTCGGCGGAGCCGTGGCCCAGCACGATCGCGACCTCGTTGCGGACCAGGTCGGTCAGCACCCGTTCCTGCTCGGTGCGGCCCAGCCCGGCCAGTTGTTCGGCCAGGGCGCCCCGGCCGCCGGCCGCGCCCGTGCCGGGGGTCGCGGTGGCGGCCAGCTTGCGGAGTTCGGGCAGGTCCCGGACCAGCGGCATCTGCCGCGGGTCGCGGGGGCCGGGCGAGGCGACCAGTTCGGCCCAGTCGACGTCCATGACGGTGACCACGGCGTCCGGGCCGTCCAGCGACTCGCCGAGCGCGCGGACGGCGAGCTGCGGGTCCATCGCGGGCATCGGGGCCCGCTTGACCCGGGCCCGGACGACCTTGCTGGACTCGGCCATGCCGCCGCCCGCCCAGGCGCCCCAGGCGACCGCGAGGCCGGCCAGGCCGCGCGAGCGCCGGTGCTCGGCGAGCGCGTCCAGGTAGGAGTTGGCGGCCGCGTAGTTGCCCTGCCCGGCCGCGCCCAGGGTGGAGGCGGCCGAGGAGAACAGCACGAACGCGTCCAGGTCGAGGTGCGCGGTCAGCTCGTCCAGGTGCGCGGCGCTGGCGGCCTTGGCCGCGAGGGCGGTCTCCAGGCGCTGCGGGGTGAGCCGGTCCACCACGCCGTCGTCCAGGACGGCGGCGGTGTGCAGGACCGAGGACAGGGCCGGGCCGGTGTCGCCGATCCAGTCGACCAGGTCGGCGAGGGCCGGGCGGTCCGTCACGTCGCAGGAGATGACGTCCACCCGGGCGCCGCGGGCGGCCAGGTCGGCGACGGTCGCCGCGACGCCGGGCGCGGCCGGGCCGGAGCGGCCGGTCAGCACCAGGCGTTCGGCGCCCCGGTCGGGGAGCCAGCGCGAGACGTGGCCGGCGATGGCGCCGGTGCCGCCGGTGATCAGCACGCTGCCGCGTGGCGTCCAGCGCGCCTTGCCGCGGGGCTGGGCGGCCCGGGTGAGGCGGCGGCCGAAGACACCGGCGGACCGGATCGCGACCTCGCTCTCGCCGCAGCCCGCCAGCACCGCGACCAGCCGGGCCGCGGCCCGCTCGTCGAAGCGTTCCGGCAGGTCGACCAGCCCGCCCCAGCGGTCGGGCTGTTCGAGCCCGACCACCCGGCCCAGGCCCCAGACCTGCGCCTGCACGGGGTTCGACAGCGCCTCGCCGGGCCCGGCCGCGACCGCGCCGCGGGTGGCCAGCCAGAGCGGCGCGATGACGCCCGTGTCGCCCAGCGCCTGGATCAGCGCGAGGGTGGCGGCCAGGCCGCCGTTGACCGCCGGGTGGTCCGGCAGCGGCGTCTCGTCCAGCGCCAGCAGCGACAGCACACCCGCCACCGGGGCCTCGACGCCCGCCAGCAGGGCGGCCAAATCGGCCCGGTCGACGGTGTCGACCACCACCGGGACGGCCTCCGCGCCGCGGCCGGACAGCGCCGCCGCGTACGGCTCGGCGTCCACCCCGGCGGGCACGGCCAGCAGCCAGGTGCCGGACAGGACGCGCGAGTCGGGCTCGGTGAGGGCCGACCAACCGCTGCGGTAGCGCCAGTTGGCGGTCAGCGAGCGGTCCTGCTCGCGGCGCCGCCAGGACGCCAGCGCGGGCAGCACGCCGGCCAGTTGGCTGTCCTCGACGGCCAGGGTGTCGGCGATCCGGGCCAGGTCGCCGTCCTCGACGGCCGCCCAGAACCGGGCCTCCGCCTCGCTGCCCGTCCCGTCCCCGCCGAGGGCCGGCGTCGCCGCCGTCGGCAGGACCAGGGTGACGTCGGGCCAGAACCGCTGGTGGCGGAACGCGTAGGTGGGCAGCTCGACCGGCCGGGCGGCCGGCAGGACCGAACTCCAGTCCACGGCCGCGCCGTTGACGAACGCACGGGCCAGCCCGGCCAGCAGACCGGCCGTGCCCTGCTCGTCGCGGCGCTGCAACGGCACGAACACGGGCTCCTCGCCCGCGACACCCGCCACCGCGTCCGGGCCCAGCGAGGAGAGCGACCCGTCCGGCCCGACCTCGAGGAACACCGTCACACCCTGCGCCGCCAGCGCGGCCACCGCATCCGCGAACCGCACCGCCTGCCGGGTCTGCGCCGCCCAGTAGCCGGGCTCGCACTCACCGACCAGCTCGCCGGTCAGCGCGCCCGCCCACGTCAGCTCGGGTCGGCGGTACTCCAACCCGGCTGCGACGGAGGCGAGTTCGGCGAGCACCGGGTCCATCGCGGCCGAGTGGAAGGCGTGCGAGACCCGCAGCCGCCGCACCCGGCGACCACGCTCCCGCCACACCTCCACCAGCAGGTCGACGGCCTCCGTCTCACCGGAGACCACGACCGAGTCGGGCCCGTTGACCGCGGCGATGCCCACGCCGGGGAGGTCGGCCAGTTCGGCCAGCACCTCGGACTCGGCGGCGTTGATCGCCGCCATCGCCCCGCCGTGCGGCAGCGCCTGCATCAGCCGGGCCCGGGCGGCGACCAGCCGCACGGCGTCCGGCAGCGACAGCACCCCGGCCACGTGCGCGGCCGCGACCTCGCCGACCGAGTGGCCCACCACCGCGTCCGGGACGACGCCCGCCGCACGCAGCACCTCGGCGAGCGCGACCTCGAACGCGAACAGGCCGGTCTGCGCGTACAGCGTCTGGTCCACCAGCGTCCGGTCCACCGGCGATCCGTCGCCGTCGCCGAGCACCACGTCCCGCACGGAGACGCCGAGTTCGAGTTCCAGCAGCCCGCAGACCCGGTCGAAGGTCTCGGCGAAC
>NZ_JBHUWH010000565.1:0-4616 GCF_042670125.1 Kitasatospora sp. NPDC057198
GGCTTCCTGCGCGCCGCGGCCGTCGCCGAGGCGTCCGGCGTCCAGCTCTCCGCGCACTGCTCGCCGCACGCGCACGCCCACGCGGCGGCCGCCCGGGGCGCCGCCGTCCGGCACCTGGAGTGGTTCCACGACCACGTCCGGGTCGAGTCGCTGCTGTTCGACGGCGTCCTCGACCCGGCCGGCGGCACCGTCACCCCCGGCGCGGACGGCGCCCCCGGCCACGGCCTGACCCTCGTCGAGGGGCGCGCCGCGCCCTACCAGGTGGACGCCTGACCCGGGCTGATTCGTTCCGGGCCGTCCTGGGCAGACGCCCGCCGACCGGGAGCAACGGAGCAAGCGAAAGGACCTGAACCATGCTGCTGCTCGGAATCCTGCTGTTCGCCGCGTCCGGCGCCTTCGCGGGCCTGCTGATCGCCGACAACCTCGGCGGCGGCCCCGAGACCGGCGTCACCGTGCTCGGCCACCAGATCGCCACCATGAGCACCCTCGGCGCGTTCCTGGCCGGCCTGGCGCTCGCACTGATCTTCTGCGCCGGCCTGGCGCTGATGGGCGGCGGGCTGCGCTGGCACCGCCACCGCCGGACGCCCGCCGGCCAGGACACCCCGGTGGTCCTGGACCGCACCGACGACCGGGCCGACCTCCCCACCACCGGCACCACCACCACCGGTACCGGCTCCACCGCCACCCAGCGCCCGACCGGCCGACCGCGCCACCGCTTCACGCACTGAGCCGCCCGCCCCGACCCCCGCGCCCACCCGGGCGCCCGGGGCCGGGGCGTTCACCGCTCACCGCTCACCGCTCACCGCTCACCGCTCACCGACAACCACCCTCCCCGCCCCGGGAGTTCGACCGGGCATCGGCCCCGGGCGGAGCGTCCGGCAGGCTCACCGGCCCGGGAGCGGCGAACCACGGCCGACGGCCCTCCGCCCATCGGGCGAAGGGCCGTCACCGGCGAGTGCCGTCGTTCCCCGTGGACATCCGCGGCCTTCAGGACCGCCGACCGCCGTCCGGACCGCCGGTCGGGCGCTGCTGCTCCACCTGGACGGAGCGTGGGCGCCGCGCGCGACCGGGCTCCGTCACAGGGCGCGGAAGGTTCCGAAGGCGCTCGCGATGCCGCTCTGGAAGGCGTGGGTCACGGTGCCGGAGGCCGTCTTGCCGAAGACCTCCAGCCGGCCGTCCTCGTTCTCGCCGACCACCGGGTCGGTCGCCAGGGTGCCGCCGACCTTGACCCAGCCGGAGAAGACGCTGTTCGGCTTGAGCTGGTGGACGTTCCACACGGTGCCGTCGCCGTCGCGGACGAAGAGCTCCAGGTTGCCGTTGCGGCAGAGCGCGACGGCCGGGTCGCCGACGAAGCCGCCGCCGTCGAGGGTGAGCCAGCTCTCGTGCCAGGTGCTGTTCGGCTTGTCCTGCCAGTTGGTGGTGATCCGGCCGTCCGCGGTGCGGGCGAAGACCTGCTGCCGGCCGTCCTGGTTGCGGTTCACCACCGGGTCGGAGGCGATGTCGCCGCCGTGGTCGAACCAGGTGGTGGTGAAGGTGCTGTTCGGCGCGATCTGCCACCGGGACTTGAGGTGCCCGTCCGCGGTGCGGGCGAAGACCTCCAGGGTGCCGTCGGCGTTGTGGCTCACGGCGGGGTCCCCGACGAAGCCGCCGCCGTCGAAGGTCAGCCAGCCCTCGTGCCAGGTGCTGTTCGGCTTGTCCTGCCAGCGGGTGGTGATCCGGCCGTCGGGGGTGCGGGCGAAGATCTGCTGCGAGCCGTTCTCGTTGGCGGCGACCGCCAGTTCGGAGGCGACGTTGCCGCCGTGGTCGTACCAGTCGTGCCAGGAGCCGTTCTGCGTCAGCTGCCACCGGGAGACGACCCGCCCGTCCGCGGTGCGGGCGAAGATCTCCTGGGTGCCGTTGGCGTTGCGGCCCAGCACCGGGGTGCCCACCACGCCCGCCGCGCCGGGCAGCGGGGACCAGTCGTGCCAGGTGCTGTTCGGGGCCGTCTGCCACGCGGTCCGCACCCCGCCGTTGCCGTCGTTGTCGACGAACTCCAGGGTCTGGTTGGCGTTCGTGCCGAGGTGGGGGCGGGCGACCAGCTGGCGGTCGTAGTCCCGGTCGTCGATGATCTTGTTGTAACGGCGGGCCTGGTAGTTCGAGTTCGCCCAGCCGTCGATCGTCGGGGCGTCGATCGAGACGGGGCCGACCTTCTTCACCGGCGCGGCGCCGAAGGAGTAGTAGGTGAAGCGGGTGTGGTCGGACTCCCAGGCGTTGAAGAGGATCACGTGGTGCGCGGCGTCGAGGAGGACGTCACCGGGCATGAGGTCCTGGCGGGCGACCGAGTACGACACGTCCGACAGGTTCCCGGTCCAGTTGTCGCCGCTGAGGTGCCACGCCATGTCGACGTAGCCGGAACAGTCGCGGCGGTAGTTCCGGTCCCCGGTCGGGCCGGGTGAGGAGGCGTCCTGGTCGTACGAACCGGGTTGGTGGTCGACCCAGTACTGCGCCCGCTCGATCACCTCCGAGCGGCTGATGGTGCCGCCGAGGGCGGAGGCGAACGCCGCCTGGGCGGAGGCGGAGAAGACGACCAGCAGGCCGGCGGTCACCGCGGTGACCGCGAGCAGGCTGAGGACGCGTCGAAGCGACCTGATCATGGGGGCAGGACTCTCTTCCGTTGCTCGGCAGGACAGATGGGGGCGGCTCGGCCGCATCGACGGGACGGAACCCGGGCGGGCGGGCGCGGAACAGCGGCGTCGCGGAACAGCGGCGTCGCGGGACGCGGGCCGTACGACGTGGGGGGAGAAAGGTGGGGGAGAAAGGACGTACAGGGGAGAGCGGGCGGGCGCGGGGGCGGAGCGAGGGGCGCGTGGCCGCCGCTACTCGGCGAGGCGCCAGTCGCGCAGCTCGTCCGAGGCCCCGAGTGCCCTGGCGCAGATGGACCGTGCGCTCAGGCGGGCACCGGTCTCCTCGGCGGCGAGGAGGAACAGGACCACTCCGATCCGGCCGGGTGCGACACGCACCCGCACGTGTTCCAGGCGGTCGTCCGCCCGGGCCTGGCGCCACAGGTGCCCGGTGAGCCACTGCGGAGCGACCGCCGGGGCGGTCGGCCCGACCAGCCGGGTCACGGTCAGGCGCAGGATCGGCTTGTCGAGCATCAGCCCCAGCCGAACCCGTTGTCGGAGTCGCCGGCGACGGCGGCGGACGCGACGGACGCGACGGACGCGACGGACGCGGTGGCGGCGACAACGGGGAACTGGGCGGTGCTGGACATGGGCATACTCCATTCAGGGCGCGGTGGTTTGGTTTGCCGGATGTTTGCGTCTCCCTGCCCCGGGCTTTCTCCGGGGCCGCGCTTCCGACATGACCAAGACTGCCGAACCGGCACCCCGCTGTCAGCGGTCCGCGCCTGGCCCCAAAGTGACTGACCCCAACGGGACAGGGGCCCCGGACCGGTCTTGTCCGGCCCGGCGCCGCTGGGCACACTGGTCCGACGATCTGTTTGAGCACCTACCGCGGGGGGCGGCAGAATGCTTGATTTACTCGGTCTTTCCAGCCTGGCCGAGCGCCTTTACCAGGCGGTCCTCGTCGACCCGGCGCGCAGCGTCGCCGAACTGGCCGGGGACACCGGCATGACGGACCAGGAGATACGTTCCGCCCTGGACGAGTTGGCGGACCTCGCACTGATCAAACCGTCGTCCGAGGGGGACGGGGCCCTGTGGCCGGTCAGCCCGGCGGTCGGCCTGTCCGCACTGCTCGCCGCCGCCGAGGACGAGGCCGCCGCCCGGCAGCGGAAGATCGAGGCGACCCGGGCGACGATCGCCGCCCTCGCGGCCCAGCACGAGGAACACCGCCTGCACCGCGCGGACGCCGTGGTCCGCCTCGACGGCCTCGACTCCGTCCGCAGCCGGCTGGAGGAACTCGCCGCGAACGCCGCCACCGAGTGCCTGTCGCTCAACCCGGGCGGCGCCGACCGGCCCGACGCACGGGCGGCCTCCGCGCAGCTCAACGAACAGGCGCTGCGCCGGGGCGTCAGCATCAGGGCGATCTGCCGCGAGAGCTTCCGCAACGACGCCGACACGCTGGCGCACGCGCGTTGGCTGACGGACCTGGGCGGGGAGATGCGCACCGTCCCGATCGTGCCGATCCCGCTGGTGATCGTGGACCGCACCGTGGTCATCGTCCCGGTCGATCCCGCCGAACCGCGCCGGGGCGCGCTGGAGCTGGACAGCCCCGGACCGCTCGCCGTCGCCTGCGCCCTGTTCGACCAACTCTGGTCGGTGGCAACCCCGTTCGGCTCCTCCGTCCCGATGGACGGGCAGGGCCTCACCTTGGCCGAGCGCACCCTGCTGGAACTCGCCGCGGCCGGCCACACCGACGAGGCGGCCGGCCGCAAACTCGGCGTCTCGGCACGCACCGTCAAACGCCAGATGGCCGACCTGATGGCCCGGCTCGGCGCCGAGAGCCGCTTCCAGGCGGGCGCCCGCGCCGCGCACCGCGGCTGGCTCTGAGCGGGCGTTCGACACCCATCCGGGCTGCCGCGGGCGACGGCCCCGGCGGCGAGTCGGGCGCCGCGCCCGACGACGGTGTTGCCGCGCTCACCGCCGCCCGCGGCCGAGCGCCCCCGCGGTGAGCAGCAG
>NZ_JBHUWH010000566.1:0-4611 GCF_042670125.1 Kitasatospora sp. NPDC057198
GTCCGGTGCCGGGCGGTCGGCCGCTGCCCCGCTACGGGTAGGCCACCACGTTGACCGGCACGGTGCCGGACGGGGTGACGCCCCCGGTGTCGTTGATGACGTGCGAGATGGTGCCCTGGTAGCCGAGCGAGACGCTGAGCACGTCGTGGAACTTCACGCCCGCCGTGTTCGGCACCTCGAACGCGTGGTAGGCGTTCACGGCCGGGTTGACGTTGAAGTAGCAGTAGCTGCCCAGGCCCCACGCCTCGTGGC
The DNA here is from genome assembly GCF_042670125.1 of Kitasatospora sp. NPDC057198. Lineage (NCBI taxonomy): Bacteria > Bacillati > Actinomycetota > Actinomycetes > Kitasatosporales > Streptomycetaceae > Kitasatospora > Kitasatospora sp. NPDC057198. Next base: position 253 of record NZ_JBHUWH010000566.1, read on the forward strand.
TGGTGACGTTGCCGCCCACCTTGTAGGCGGCGTAGCCGTTCAGGCCGGACGGTGACTTCCAGGCCGCCTGGTCGGGCACGTCGTACGGCATCTCGTTCTGGAAGAAGATCGTCCTGCCGTTCTGGCCGTTCCAGGTGACCTCGTACTTCTGGTAGTGCTCGACGAACAGGCCGGTCGCCAGGACGTTGTTGCCGTTGACGACCACGCCGTTGTCGGCGGTGTTGACGCCCCAGCCGACGGTGCCCGCGTTGCCGTGGTCGGCGCGCCAGGCCCAGATGTGGTCGACGATCGTGTTGTTGCTGTTGACGACCAGGCTGGTGGTGGCCTTCCCGGCGACCTCGCCGCCGATCCGGAAGAACACGTCCTGGACGGTGGTCGGGTCGGCGGCGTGGCCGGCCGTGGAGCCGCCGGCGCCGACGGTCAGCAGGGCGGCCGAGTTGACGGTGCCGGCGTCGAAGAGCAGGCCCTTGAGGCGGACGCCGTCGACGTCGGCGACCTGCATCGCGTTGACGCCGTTGTCGGGGACGAAGGTCGGGTAGCCGATGCCGAGGACGACGGTGTCGGCCCGGGTCACGTTGAGGGTCTGGTTGAGGTGGTAGACCCCGGGGGTGACGAACAGGTTGCAGCCCCGGGAGAGCGCGTTGTTGATGGTCGCGGCGGTGTCGCCGGCCTTGACCACGTAGAACCGGCTCATCGGCAGCGAGCTGCCGGGGGTGCTGCCGGACGCCCAGCTGGGGCCGGTGGCGTTGGTGCGCAGGCTGGGCAGGAAGACCCGGTACCGGCCGGAGCCGTCGACGTACAGGTAGGGCACGTCGCGGGAGACCGGGGTGGTGGCCAGCGTGGTCTCCGGCGGGTTGGGGAAGGTGTTGGCCGGGGCGCCCTGGACGCCGGAGAAGACCATGTTCCACACACCGCCGTCCCAGCTGCCGAGGCTGCTGTCCCGGGTGTACCACTGTTGCTGGGAGATCGAGGCGGCCTGGCCGGTGACCTTGCTGTCGGCGACGTAGCCGCCGCTGGCCCAGCCGTAACTGGCCGGGTAGAGCGCCAGGTTGCCGTGCACGTCGATCCGGCGGAACGGGGCGGCCTGGGCGACCGCCCAGCGGTTGGTGCCGCCGCCGGGGTTGATCGCCAGGTTCTCGGCGGAGCGCCAGAAGTTCTGGGTGGCGTTGCCCGCGTCGGAGGCGTTGAAGGCGTCGACGGTGATGTTGCCGTTGATGGTGACGTCGTCGGGGTTCTGGCCCAGCCCGGCCACCGAGGTGTAGAAGCCGACGTTGTCGTTGACGTTGTAGGTGCCGGGCTTGAACAGGTCGGCGACCCGGTTCTCGGAGAACTGGGCGCTCTGGGTGTCCTTCATCTGGTTGAAGTGGGCGTCCAGTTGGGACTGGATGGCGGCGCTGGACATGCTCGGGTCGTAGACGTGCACGTTGGGCCCGAAGTCGGGGGTGTCGGACTGCGCCGGGCAGGTCGTGCCGCCGCTGGAGCCCGTCGGCGTCGGCGTGGGCGTCGGCGTCGGCGTCGGCGTGGGCGTCGGCGTGGGACTGGTGCCGGTGCTGCCCATGGTGACGGTGAAGTGCGGGCTGTCGTACTGCGGCCCGCTCTTCTCGTAGGTGAACCAGTACTCGACGGCGTTGCCGGTGGCCAGCGAGCCGATGGTCCAGGTCCAGGTGCCCGCGGTGTTGGTCATCCGGATGTTCTGCTGGTTGGCGCCGTTGACCAGGTAGTGGACGTCCACGTAGAGCGCGGGCGTGGTCGGGGTGAAGGCGATCTTCAGCTGGGTGGCGCTCGGCTGGGTCGCGCTCTGGGTGTAGTCGGCCGCGGCGGAGGCGGGGTCCGCGGCGGCGGCCAGGCCGAGCAGCGCCGCGAGGGTCAGGGCCAGCGCGGACAGCAGGGCGAGGAGGCGGGGGCGGGGCCGGGGGCGGGAAAGGGCGGTCGTCCTTCGCATGGGGGTCCTCTCGTCTGGCTTCGCAAAGTGAACGCCAGGCCGAAGTGGGAGAAGGGGTGGTGTCGCCTTTCTGGCGGGTCCGATCGATTGAGAGCGCTCTCTGAACCCGTACGGAAGTGTTGGGGGGCTGAAGGCTCACCGTCAAGTGGCGTGCCGCGTTCACTTCTCGAAGGCAATCCTCCCCCCTGGACTCTAAACAGTCAGCTGTGTACGTTTAGATGGTCATCGCAGAGCAGAAGGAGTCGGCCATGGCCGAGGCACCCGCCGTACACGGCACCCTTTTCATCGGCGGACGGTGGGAGACCCCCGCCGGAACCGACACCATCGAGGTCGTCTCGCCGCACGACGGGACGCTGATCGGCCGCGTCCCGCACGCCACCCCGCAGGACGTGGACCGGGCGGTCGCGGCCGCCCGGGAGGCGTTCGACCACGGGCCGTGGCCCCGGCTGCCGCTGGAGGAGCGGCTCGCGGTGCTGGAGCGGATCCAGGCGCTGATGCTGGAGCGCAAGGACGGGTTCGCCCGGGTGATCAGCGCGCAGAACGGCTCTCCGGCCTCGTTCAGCGCGGTCAACCAGGCCGCGGCAGCGGCCGTCCAGTACGGGCTGGTGGCGGCGGCCGCCCGGGAGTTCCCGTTCGAGGAGCGGCGCGAGGGCCTGCGGCAGCCGCTGCTGGTGCTGCGCGAGCCGGTCGGCGTGGTGGCGGCCGTGGTGCCGTGGAACGTCCCGCAGTTCGTGACCGCCGCCAAGCTGGCGCCCGCGCTGGCGGCCGGCTGCACGGTGGTGCTGAAGCCCAGCCCGGAGACGCCGCTGGACGCCTACCTGCTGGCCGAGGTGTGCGCGGAGGCCGGGCTGCCGGAGGGCGTGCTGAGCGTGCTGCCCGCCGACCGGGAGACCAGCGCGTACCTGGTGGCGCACCCGGGCGTGGACAAGGTCTCGTTCACCGGCTCGGTGGCCGCCGGGCGCCAGGTGATGGCCTCCGCCGCGCAGCACCTGGCCCGGGTGACGCTGGAGCTGGGCGGCAAGTCGGCGGGCATCGTGCTGCCGGACGCCGACCTGCCGTCCACCGTCGCCGGCCTGGTCGCCGGGTCGCTGCTGAACAACGGGCAGGCGTGCGTGGCGCTGACCCGGATCCTGCTGCCCGCCTCCCGCTACGAGGAGTTCGCCGCCGCGCTGGCCGCCGTGTTCGCCGGTCTGCGGGTCGGCGACCCGCAGGACCCGGACACCCAGGTCGGCCCGCTGGTCTCCAAGCGGCAGCAGCAGCGCAACCTGGACTACATCCGGATCGGCCGGGAGGAGGGCGCCGAGCTGCTGGCCGGCGGCGGCGTCCCGGAGGGGCTGGAGGCCGGCGCGTACGTGCGGCCGACGCTGTTCGGCAACGTCACCAACGACATGCGGATCGCCCGCGAGGAGATCTTCGGCCCGGTGGTCTGCCTGCTCCGGTACGAGGACGAGGAGGAGGCGGTGCGGATCGCCAACGACTCCGACTTCGGCCTGTCCGGCGCGGTGTTCACCGCCCGCACCGAGGAGGGCGTGGCGCGCGGCGTCGAGCTGGCCCGCCGGATCCGCACCGGCACGTACACCGTGAACGGCTTCACCATCGACCTGCGCGGCCCGTTCGGCGGCTACAAGAACTCCGGCGTGGGCCGGGAGTTCGGCGCCGAGGGCCTGGGCGAGTACCTGGAGCACAAGACCGTCGCCCTGCCCGCCACCGTCTGACGATCCGTCAAGAGCTAGGAGTACCCACCATGTTGGCTGCAATGATCACCGCGCCGGGCGCCACCGAACTGGAGGTCCGCGACGACGTCGAGGCGATCGGCTTCGGCCCCGGCACCGTGCGGGTCGCCATCCGGGCGACCAGCCTGTGCCACTCCGACCTGTCGGGCATGAACGGCACCATCCCGGCGCCGATGCCGCTGGTGCTGGGCCACGAGGGCGCCGGCGAGGTGCTGGAGGTCGGCGAGGGCGTCACCCACGTCCGCCCGGGTGACCGGGTGATCGTCAACTGGCGGCCGTCCTGCGGCGAGTGCGCCTGGTGCGTGCGCGGGCAGGGCCAGCTGTGCCAGAGCGGCAACGCCGCGATGATGACGCCCGCGTTCCGCTCCGGCGGGCAGGACTTCTTCCGCTTCATGGGCGCGGGCACCTTCGCCCAGGAGGTGGTGCTGAACGCGGGCTTCGCCAGCCCCGTCCCCGAGGGCGTCTCCTACGACGCGGCCGCGCTGATCGGCTGCGGCGTCACCACCGGCGTCGGCGCGGTGTTCAACACGGCCGGGGTGCGGCCGGGCGAGACCGTCGCGGTGATCGGCTGCGGCGGCGTCGGCATCAGCGCGATCCTCGGCGCCAAGGCCGCCGGGGCCTCGCACGTCGTCGCGGTCGACCCGGTCGCGGCCCGCCGCGTGTGGGCGCTGTCCTTCGGCGCGA
>NZ_JBHUWH010000567.1:0-4603 GCF_042670125.1 Kitasatospora sp. NPDC057198
CGAGCCCGGCGGCGGGGCGCGGGTCGTTCTCGGCCGGAGGTGAACGGTGATGGCCGGGTTGGTGCGGATGAGTCTGGACGAACCGGAGGAGGTCCGCCCGTTCGAGGGCGGCAAGGGGCAGCTGGCGCTGGTGAACCTGGCGGCCGGCGGCGTGGGCCGGGCGGTGTTCGAGCCGGGCTGGCGCTGGTCGGAGCACGTGAAGCCGATCGCCGGGACGGACAGCTGCCGGTCCTCGCACGCCGGGTACGTGATCTCCGGCCGGCTGCGGGTGGAGATGGACGACGGCGAGGCGGCGGAGTTCGGCGCGGGCGACTTCATGCTCTGCCCGCCCGGCCACGACGCCTGGGTGCTCGGCGACGTGCCCTGCGTGATGCTCGACTGGCAGGGCTACGCCGACTACGCGAAGCCGACGGGCTGAGCGCTCAGCCCCGCCGGACTTCGTGCAGGAAGCAGCCGAACTCGACGGCCCGCACGTGCAGCACGGCGGTGGCCGGGTCGGCCAGCAACTCAGCGGCGATCGCCGGGAGTTCGTCCGGTGCGCCGACCCGGCCGCCGAGGATCCGGCCGCCCGCCGAGTAGGCCCGCAGCACCCGCGGCCCGCCGTGGAAGCCCTCCGGCCAGCCGCCGGGGTGGCCCGCGCACGGCTCGGCGTGCACGAACACCGGCCCGGTCTCCAGGTAGGGGCCGGGGTCGCAGCCGGTCTCGGCGGCCCAGCGCAGCAGCGGCGCGTACGACAGCAGGACGATCCGGTCGCCGGGCCTGGCCCTGGTCAGGCAGCAGCGCAGCGGGTGGCCGCCCGGACCGGCGTCGACGGTCTCCGGGGGCCGCCCGGCGTCGTCGGTGCGGCGCAGCCCGGCGAGCACCGGGGCGGGGACGGCCCGGACGTCCAGGACGGTGGCGGTGGCGGCGGCGCCTGGTTCGGTGGTTGGTTCGGTGGCGTGCATGCCTCCAGCCTGCGCCGCGGCGCAGGCCCGGTCCGGCGGCTTCCGGACGTCGCGCTGCGGGCCGGAACACGGGTCGGCGCGCGGACCGGCGCTGCGGGCCGGAACACGGCGCGGCCCGCCGCGGCGTGCTGCCGCGACGGGCCGGGCGGATCGTGCTCCGCCGTGCTCCCGACGGTGCGTCAGGTCAGCTCGGGGGCCAGCTCCTTCATCTCGTCGAACTCCAGGCCCGCCTCGCTCATCGCCTCGGCGGTCTCCCGGTCGATGCCGAGCGCCTCCAGCTGGGCGTACTGGGATTCGGTCAGCGGGGTGCCGGGGCCGGAGTAGCTGTCGTCGTCGGTGTAGTAGTCCTCGTCGTCGTAGGACTTGCTGTTCTCCATCGAGGTCAGCAGCTCCCCCAGCTTGTCGACGTCGAACGGGGTGGCGCCGGACGGGGCGGGGATCGGGGTGTCCGCGGCGGAGATGCCGAGCCGCAGCGGCAGGTGCACCGACCAGTCGACGTCGTCCGCGAACTGGGCGAGGTCGACGGTGATCGCCGAGGCCCGGCCGTCCACGATCCGCACGTCGGCGGCGAGCCTGCGGTCCGGCGCCTTGCCGAAGCCCTCGAACTCGCGCTTGGACGGGAGCTTCGGGGCGCCGGGGATCTCCTTGGCGGCGTCGCTGATCGACCCGTAGACGCTGTCGAGCAGCGCGCTCGCGGAGGCGGACACCCGGATCACGTCGGCGTCGCCGGACTTGCCGTGGTCCGACAGCGTGACGTTGCGCGAGAGGGCGCCCTTCATCGAGTCGCAGAAGTGCTGGAGCACGGACGGGTCGACGCTGGGCGCGGTGCCCGGGTTGGCGCCGCCGTCCTCCGCGTCGTACGCCGCACCGGCGCCCGCCATCTGCCGGGAGAGCCGCTTGAACGCGTCGGCGTCCGCCGAGACCCACTTGCCGTCGATCAGGTCCTTGAACGGGGCGGCCTCGGGCGGCAGTTGGTCGAGGTCGGCGAGGTCGGCCTCGGACGCGCCGCCGAGTTCGGCGATGGCCCGCACGTCCGCCTTGGCGTACATCTTGTCGCCGACGAGCCGGACGTCGAGGTAGGTCTTGCCGTCCTTCTTGCCGTTCAGCGCGTAGCCGATCGAGACGCCCTCGGTGCTGCCGCCGGAGGTGGAGGCGGCGCCGGAGCAGCCCTCCTTGAAGAGCTTGGTCTCCTTGAGCGGCTTGTCGTAGCTCACCGAGACGGAGAGCTTCAGGCTGGAGAGCAGGTCGGCCTCCTCCTGCTCGATCGGCGAGTCGGTCGCCTCGCCGAACGCGACCAACTGGTCGGCCTCGGCGTCGAAGGAGAGGTCGAAGGAGAGCGACCGCGCGTCACCGAGCTTCTCGAACGCGCCGCTCAGCTTCTCGCCGGTGTTGATCTTCTGGACGGTGCTGCAGGCGGCGAGACCGCCGCCGAGGAGGGCGGCCCCGGTGGTGACGGCTATGCCGGCGCGGACGGAGCGGCGGCGGATGGCGGTGTTGATGGCTTGCTCCTGCTACTGGAGACGGTTCGGGCCCGGTCGGCCCTGCCGCGGAGGCAAGCTCAGCACAACGACGCGTCCCCCCGCACGCGAATATTTTTACCAGCCGTTTAGGACATTCTCACGAGGCCCCCCAACTCCGTATCCGAACCGAGTCCTGCCCGACGGCCGGTCGGCCGGCCGGTCGGACGGCTTGTCAGACGGCTTGTCAGACGGCGCTGCCCGCGACCCAGTCGGCCCAGCTCATGTTCCAGCCGTTCAGGCCGTTGGCGGGGTTCACCGTGCGGTCACCGGAGTTGACCACCTCGACCACGTCTCCGATCATCGAGCTCGCGTAGAACTTCGCCGCGTCGGTGCCCGGGTCGTTGCCGCCCTGGACGTCCTGCAGCGCGATGCAGCCGTGGCTGGTGTTGTCGTTGCCGAACTGCGAGGCGGGCGACCAGTAGTTGCCGTGGATGAAGGTGCCGGAGGTGGTGAGCCGCTGGGCGTGCGGCACGTCCGGGATGTCGTACTCGCTGCCCAGGCCGACCGTGCTGGAGTTCATCCGGGTCTGCTGGTACTTCTCCGAGATCACCAGCTTGCCGCCCCAGGTGCGGTGTTCGGGCGCGCCGCCGATCACCGGGTAGGTGGCGGTGACCTGGCCGTCGGTGCGGACGGTGAGGGTGTCGGCCTTCAGGTCGGCGGTGGAGACCTGGCTGCGGCCGACGGTGAAGGTGACGTCCTTGGACTGCGTCCCGTACACGCCCTTGGCGCCGGCCACGTCCTTGAGCCGCAGCTTGAGGGTGACCCTGGTGCCCTTCGCCCAGTACTCCTGCGGGCGGAAGTCGAGCCGGGTGGAGTCGAACCAGTGGCCGACGATCTCCACCGGCGGGTCGGCGACCACCGTGATCGCCTGCTGGACGGCCTTCCGGTCGGTGATCGACTTGTTGAAGTTGATCGACACCGGCATGCCGACGCCGACGGTGGTGCCGTCCTCGGGGGTGAAGTAGCCGACGAAGGTGTTGGCCGGGGAGGCGGTGGAGAAGCTCGCGTTGGCGTCGGCCGGGCGCTGGTCGGCGTCCACGGCGGAGGCGGCGACGGTGTACTGGCTGCCGCTGGAGAGCTTGGCGGTGGAGGTCCAGCTCGCCTTGTCGTCGGAGAACCGCCCCGCTATCGCCTTGCCGGTGCCGTCGGTGACGGTCACCGCGGTCAGGGTGCCGTTCAGCACGGTGACGGTGACCGGTTCGGTGAACGGCGCGGCGGTGGTGCCGTCGGCGGGCTTGACGGTGATCTGCGCGACCGACGCCTTGGGGCTGGTGGACGGGCTCGCCGACGCCCCGCCCCCGCCCTCGCCCCCGGCCGGGGTCGAGCCGGAGGCCCCGGAGCCGCCGGACTTGTCCCCGCCGCCCGAACAGGCCGCGACCAGCAGCACGGGAGCCCCCAGCAGCCCGGAGAGCACCCCGCGCCGGCTCCAGTTGCCGCCGCGCGGCCGGTCCTGCTTCTCCGCTGCGGTCACGTCCACGCTCCTCGATCCCAAGATCACTCATTTATGTGCAGATCGTACGAGACTACCCAAGCAGGCCGCAGAACGGACAAAAGCCCGGTCCGGAACGCCGGACCGGGCTCTCGCACGGGGTGGGACGGGGCGGGAGGAGGTCACTGCACCTCGTACTCGTCCCAGCTCTCGTCGTCGGGGTCGTAGTCGGTGCTGGCGGACTCCCAGGTCGCGGAGGCGAGCTCCACGCCGGGGATGTCGCCGAGCAGGGCGACCGGGTCCACGAAGTGGGCGAGCGAACCGGTCGGGTCCACCTCGATCGCCTCGACGGCCTGGGCCCGCTCGTCGTCCTCCAGGTACTCGTCGTCGGCGACCTGGGTGAGCGCGGCGGCCTTGAGGGCGCCCTCGTCGGTGATCTCGGCGATCAGCTCGATGGTGAGGCGAACGTAGCGCGGTGCGTCCTGCTCGGGCAGGTCGGTGCTGGTCATACCGGCGAGCCTAGGGCCTCGCACGCCCTCCGGCGTACCGCCCCCGCGGAACGCGCCGCCCCGCGGCGGGCCGGGGCCGGGAACGGGGGCCGGGAACGCAGCCCAGGGCCCGGAAAACGAGGCGGGGCCGGACACGGGGCGGCCCCGGAAAACGAGGCGGGGCCGGTCCGGGCGGACCCCGACCGGCCCGGCCGCCGCCGC
>NZ_JBHUWH010000568.1:0-4599 GCF_042670125.1 Kitasatospora sp. NPDC057198
GGGTGAGCGCGACCCGGCGGGCGACGGTGAGGCAGGCCAGGTCGAGCCAGCCGTCGAAGAGTTCGGCCCGGCTGCCGACCGGGCCGTGCACGCCCGCGCCGCGCAGTTCGCCGGCCAGCCGCAGGGCCAGCGGGTGGCCGCGTTCGGCCGGGCCGAGGAAGCCGCCGGGCAGCCCGTAGCGGCGCCCGGCCCGAGCCGCGGCGTCGTCGGTGAGCGGTCCGAGCCACAGCGCGCGGGCGGCGGAGCGCCAGGGGCCGAGCTGGTCCCAGCCGTCGGGCCGGCAGGCGACCAGGGCCCGGGCGCGGTGGGTGCGCAGCCACTCCAGGGCGGCGCCCAGCCAGCGCGCGGACAGCGCGAGCGGCGCCTCCTCGGGCCCGTCGAGCACCACCAGCAGCGGCCGTCCGGCGTCGGCGCACAGGGCGGCGATCTCCTCCGGCCCGGCTTCCGGGAGGCCCGCGTGCCGGGCCGCCGCGGCGAGCCGGCGGCGCAGCGGGTCGCCGAGGGCGCGGTCGCCGGGGGCGAGGTCGGCGCCGCGCAGCCACAGGGTCGGCAGCGGTCGGGCGGCGCCGGCCCGGCGCACGGCGAGGGCCGCGAGTTCGGTGGTGCGGCCGCTGCCGCTGTCGCCGAGCAGCACGGTGAGGGCGTCCTGCGGCTCCTCGCCGCTGAGGCCGTCGGGGCGGTCGACCCGGTCGGCGGCGAGTTCGGCGATCCGTCCGGGCCCGGCGGCGGCGCCCTCCAGCTGGGCCCCGGCCAGGCGCAGCGCGCCGCCGAGGTTGAGCGCCCGCCCGTACGCGGGGGCGTCGGCGGCGTTGCGGGCCAGCAGCCGGCCGAGCGGGGTGTCCGGGCCGGGCGCGCCGTCGGCGGTGAGCGGGACGGCGGCCGTGCCGGGGCCGGGGACGGCGCGCACCCGGGGGGCGGTCACGGCGAGCACCGCGCCGGTCTCCGGGTCGAGCACGGGCGCCCCGGCGAGCGGGGTCACCGGCAGGTCGAGCAGCAGGACGCCGGGGACGGTGCGGACCAGGGCACCGTCCCCGCAGCGTCCGTTCTCCCGGCCGAGCGGACCGCCCCGGGCGAGGGCGGGCGCGCCGTCCTCCCAGCGCTGGTGCGGCACCGCGACGGGGCCGGTGACCGGTCCGCGCCCGACCGGCAGGGCCGGGCCGGGCAGGCCGCCGACCGCGGCGGTGCGCAGCAGGGCCAGGCCGCGGTCGGGCAGCAGGTCGACGCTCTCGGGGCCGAGCACCCGGGTCTGCCCGCCGGGGGTGTGCAGCACCAGCCGGGGCAGTCCGGCGACCGCCTCGTGCGCGGTGACCACCGTGCCGTCCCGGTCGGCGAGGAAGCCGAGGCCGCACAGCCGGCCCTGCTGGTCCCTGATCCGCAGCAGCGCCTGTGCCGGATCCCCCGCGAAGCCGGCGCCCGCACCCTCGCCCATCCCGCCCGTCCTCCCGCCGGGCCGCGTCCGGCCCCGTGCGGGACCGGGGTACGGCCGCCGTACACGCCGCCGGTCAGCCTGCCCCCCACCAGCCCCTCGGCACCTCGCACGCCCCTCTCACCACACCGCTTCACTCCGCGCGCCCCCATCCCCGCTGTTCGGCGCGCGCCCCGCACCGAACCACCCGCCCTGCCCCCGCCCGCCGGTCCCGCCCCGGGCGTCCGCCCCCAACTGCCCAGCCGGTTGGAGCACTTGGGTGAAGCACGCGGCGACGGCGGGCAGCGCGCGACGACGGGCAGCACGCGACGACGGCCGGGGAGGGCGCGGTGAGCCGGTCGAGCAAGCCACCGCCCCGGCCGCCCGCCCCGGCCGCCCGGCCCGGCCGCTCGGAGCCACCCGCCCCCCGCCCGCACCACCCGGCCCCGACCGGGGCCCCGCGCCGGAAAACCGCTGGCACCCCGCCCCCGCCCCCGGTCACCATGCCCGGCATGGAGATTCGCCTGGAACCCTGGTCCGACTCCCGCCTCGGCCTGCTGGAGCGCATCAACACCCCGCTGATGCGCCGCCACGTCGGCGGCCCGGAGACCCCCGAGCAGCTGCTCGTGCGCCACCGCCGCTACCTCGAACTGCCGTCCCTGGGCGGCGTGGTGTACGCGGTGCTGGTGGACGGCGAGGAGGCCGGGTCGATCGCCCGCCACCGCCGCGGGTGGCGGGGCGCCGAGGTGCACGAGACGGGGTGGAACGTGCTGCCGGAGTTCCAGGGCCGGGGCGTCGCGCTGGCGGCGGGCCGGGCGATGCTCGCCGCGCTGCGCGCCGAGGTCGCCGCCGATCCCGCCTCCCCCGGCGTGCTGCACGCCTTCCCGGCCGTCGACAACGCCGCGTCCAACGCGCTCTGCGCCCGCCTGGGCTTCACCGACGGCGGGCCGTGCGACTTCGAGTACCCGCAGCGCTCCGGCCGCTTCCTGCGCAGCACCGACTGGCACCTGGCGCTGCGCTGAAACGGCCGGTCCAAGGCCGCCTCAGCCGACGAACACCGCTACCGGCTTGGCCTTGCCGCCGCTCTCCTCGATCAGTGCCAGGAACCGCCCGTCCGGGTCGAAGACCGCGACCGGCCCGTCCGCGCCCAGTCCGGGCGCGTCCAGCCGCATGCCGTTGGAGAGCAGCCGGGCCTGTTCGGCGTCGACGTCCCAGCGCGGGAAGGCGGCGGCCGCGGCCTCGGCGATCGGCAGCACCTCCAGCTTCTCCTCCAGCTGCTCCAGGGTGTGCGCCGATTCGACCGTGTACGGCCCGACCCTGGTGCGCCGCAGCGCGGTCAGGTGCCCGCCGACGCCGAGCCCGGCGCCCAGGTCCCGGGCCAGCGCCCGGATGTACGTGCCGGAGGAGCACTCGACGGTGACGTCCAGGTCGAGCACCGGCGTGCCGTCCTCGGCGACGGCGGGCCGCATCCCGTGCAGGGTGAAGGAGTGCACGGTGGTGGGCCGGGCGGCGATCTCGAAGTCCTCGCCCTCGCGGACCCGCGCGTACGAGCGCTTGCCGTCGATCTTGATCGCGCTGACCTTGGACGGCACCTGCATGATCTCGCCGGTCAGTTCGGCGATCCCGGCGTCGATCGCGTCGCGCGCCACGCCGTCGGCCGGGACGGAGGCGGTGACCTCGCCCTCCCGGTCGTCGGTGATCGTGGTCTGGCCGAGCCGGATCGTCGCCTCGTAGGTCTTGGCGGTGAGCATCAGGTGGCCGAGCAGCCGGGTGGCCCGCTCGACGCCGATCACCAGCACGCCGGTGGCCATCGGGTCGAGGGTGCCCGCGTGCCCGACCTTCCGCGTCCCGGCGAGCCACCGCAGCTTGGCGACCACGCCGTGCGAGGTGATGCCCTCCGGCTTGTCGACGACGACCAGCCCGTCGGGGCCCGTCCCTTTACGCTTCATCGCTTCATCATCATTTCGAAATCCCGCGCGCATCCCTGCCCCGCGCGCACCCCTGCGCGGCCGCTCCCGCGGGCCGACCACCGAACCGCACGAGCCTAGCGCGCGCCCGGCTCCCCGGAGTCCGCCGCCGGCGCCCCCGGCTCCGCCGCGACCTCCGCCAGCGCCGCCCGGAACCGCTCCACGACGGTCTCCACGGCCTCCCGGGCGCTGAACCCGGCCGCGTACACGTGCCCGCCGCCGCCGAGCCGGGCGCACACCGCCGCGACGTCGACCGCGCCGCGGGAGCGGCAGGAGCCGCGCAGCGTGCCGTCCGGGTCCTGCTTGAGCACCAGCGCGACGTCCGCCTCGGCGGGCTTGCGCAGCACGTCGATCAGGCCCTCGATCTCCTCGACGGTGACGCCGAACAGCGCCAGGTCCTGGTAGGGCACCCAGGTCCACACCAGTCCGTGCCCGCCGGCCTCCTCGGGCTCGAACGCGGCCCGCTCCAGCGCGCCGGCGAGCACCTTGAGGTACCCGAAGGAGGTGGTGTCCCACAGCTGCCGGGAGATCAGGTCCTGCCGGATCCCGGTGGCCAGCATCCGCCCGGCCATCTCGTGGGTGGCGGGCGTGGTGGCCCGGTACTTGAACGAGCCGGTGTCGGTGGCGATGCCGGTGTACAGGCAGGTCGCGATGGCCCGGTCGAGCGGCACCCGCAGCCGCCGCAGCAGCTCGTCCACCAGGACGGCGGTGGCGGGCGCGGCCGGGTCGATCAGCCGGACGGTGCCGAAGCCGGGGTTGGAGGCGTGGTGGTCGAACACCACCAGTGCGTCCGCCGCGAAGGCGTTGGCGTGCAGCAGGCCGAGCCGCTCCTCGGAGGCCGCGTCGAAGGCCAGCACCAGGGCGGGCGCGGCGGGCACCGCGGCGGCGGGGACGATCAGCTCCTGTCCGGGCAGGAAGGACAGCGACTCCGGGATGACCTGCGGGTCGTCGCCGAAGGACACCCGCACCCGCTTACCCAGGCCGCGCAGCGCCAGCGCGGCGGCCAGCGCCGAGCCGAGCGCGTCGCCGTCCGGGCAGATGTGGCAGATCAGGTCGATCTCGTCGCTGCCCGCGATCAGTTCGAGGGCGCGCCGCCACTCCTCCTCGAACCGGCCCGCGCCGCCGGCCGCGTCGGCGTCCGTGTCCGCCTCCGCCCCGGATCCGCCCGACGACCCGCTGCGAGGGCCCGGAAGCACCGCGAGGGCGGTCTCCACCCCGGTGGGGGAG
>NZ_JBHUWH010000569.1:0-4598 GCF_042670125.1 Kitasatospora sp. NPDC057198
CGGCAGGAGGACGGCGGGGTGCCGCAACCGCAACTGACCCCCGAGGTGTTCGACCGCGCCGTCGTGGCGATCGCCCTGACCGCGGGCCCCGAGCACCGGATGGTCTACTACAACGACGCCTTCCGCGCCCTGTTCGGCGACCGCCCGCTCGGCGCGCCCGCCCGCGAGGCGTTCACCGAACCCGGCACCGAACGCCTGCTCGCCACCCTGGACGCCGTCCTCGCCGACGGCACCGCCCGGCAGGTCACCGCCCACCGCACCCTCGCCTGCCCCGCCGGCGCACCCGCCCACCGGCACTTCGTCTACTCCTGCTCGCCCGCCGCCACCCGCCACGGCCCCGGCATCCTCGCCGCCGCCATCGACACCACCGCCGAACTGCACTCCGCGCTCGAAGCCGAACGCCAGTCCGCCGAACGCCTGGAAACCCTGCAGCGCTACGAGGCACTGATGGCCGCCGCCGCCCAGATGGTCTGGGTCGTCCGCCCCGACGGCACCGCCCGCGAACTCATGCCCGGCTGGCAGGAACTCACCGGCCAGCCCTTCACCGAGGCCGCCGGCCTCGGCTGGCTCGACGTCGTCCACCCCCACGAGCGCGACGCCGTCGCCGCCCGCTGGGCCACCGCCACCCGCGACCTGCCCGCCGTCTTCGACCACACCTTCCGCGTCCGCAGCGCCACCGGCGGCTACCGGCACATCCGCTCCCGCGCCGTCCCCGTCCTGCGCGAGGAACGCGGCCACGAATGGATCGGCACCACCCGCGACATCGAGGACCAGTGGCACGCCCGCCTGCGCGAACGCCTGCTCGCGCGGGCCGGCGCCGTCACCGAGGCCGAACGTGCCGAGGACGCCTTCAGCGCCCTCGCCGCCACCCTCGTCCCCGACCTCACCGACGTCTGCGCCGTCTACCTGCTGCCCGGCCCGGACGCCGCCGACGGCGAGGTCGTCGCCACCCGGATCGCCTCCGTCGCCCGCCCCGGACTGCCCCCGCTGCCCCCGCTCGACCGGCAGACCTTCACCCTCGGCGCCCGCGCCAGGCAGGCCGTCGCCGACCGCGTCCCCACCCTGCTGCACTTCCCCGACGGGGACGTCCCCGGCGGCGCCGTCCCCGAGATCTCCGCCCGCTGGCTGCACGACACCCGCGCCACCAGCCTCACCCTGCTGCCCATCGTCGTCGACGGCGCCGTCGTCGCCCTCGCCGCCACCGCCTGCTGCGAAGGCGCCCCGCCACCCGGGCCGGCCGACGTCGACCTCCAGCACGAAGTCCTGCAACGCGCCCAGGCCCCGCTGCGCCAGGCCCTCGCCCTGCAACGCGCCCGGCACGCCGCCGTCGTCCTGCAACGCGCCCTGCTCACCACCCCGCCCGCCCTCGGCGGTGCCGCCGTCGCCGCCCGCTACCAGCCCGGCAGCCGCAACGCCGAGGTCGGCGGCGACTGGTACGACGCCTTCACCCTTCCCGACGGCTCGCTCGCCATGACCATCGGCGACGTCGCCGGACACGACCTTGCCGCCGCCACCACCATGGGACAACTGCGCGCCATGCTGCGCTCCATCGCCTACACCCGCGGCCAGGCCCACACCCCCGCCGACACCCTGCGCGAACTCGACACCGCCGCCGAGGGGCTGGGCGTCGGCAGCTTCGCCACCGCCGTGCACGCCCGGCTGGTGCGGCACGGCGCCGACGGCGGATGGGAGATGGAGTGGGCCAACGCCGGACACCCGCCGCCCGTCCTGCTCCCCGTCGACGGGCCGCCCCGGCTGCTGTCCGCCGAGGACGCCGACGTCCCGCTGTGCGTGGACCCGCGCCGCGCCCGGGTCACCCACCGGCAACCGGTCGGACCCGGCGAGACGCTGCTGTTCTACACCGACGGCCTGGTCGAGGTGCCCGGCGAGCACCTCGGCGACGGCATCGCCCGACTCTGCCGGGCCGCCGCGGCGGCCCGCCGCCGACCGCTCGCCGACCTCTGCGACCACCTGGTCACCGGCGTCGCCGACGTCCGCGACGACATCGCCGTGATCGCCTTCCGGCCCGACCCCGCCGGCAGCGGGAGGCGGCTGTGAACGGGCCCCGGGACGAGCACGAGCAGGAGCGGGAACGGCAGGAGCGGGAACGGCAGGAGCGGGAGCAGGGACGGCAGGAGCAGGGCGGGCAGCGGAGGAGCGGCGTGGACGGTTACCAGGACGACCGGCACGAAGGTGGTGGCGGCGGCGGCAGTGCGGCCGCGGACCGGGAGGCGGACGGCGTGGTGGAACGGGCGGCACCCGCGGGCGGCGAACCGGCGGGCGGCGAACCGGCCGGCGGGGAGCCGGTGGGCAGCGGCGAGGGCGGCCGGATCGACGCGGCCCTGCTCGACGCGCTGTTCGCCCAGGCCCCGCTCGGCCTCTACCTGCTCGACCACGACCTGCGGGTGATCCGCTACAACACCGCCGCCCGCGGCGTGCGCGGCATGCCCAGTGCCGACATCGTCGGACACCAGCCCGCCGAGTTCGCCCCCGGCTTCGACCGCGTCGAACTGGAGACGCTCGCCCGCCAGGTCCTCGAGGACGGCGGCTACGTCCGCGAACACCTGGTGCGCGGCCGGATGCCCACCGACCCCGGACAGGAGATGGTCGGCGCGGTCTCCTTCTTCCGGATCCGCTCCGACACCGGCCGCCCCTACCTGGTGGCCGCCGTCGAGGACGTCACCGAACGGCAGGCCGCCCTCGACCGGCTCGACATCCTGCACACCGCGCACCGCCGGCTCGGCGCCTC
This sequence comes from Kitasatospora sp. NPDC057198, assembly GCF_042670125.1. NCBI lineage: Bacteria > Bacillati > Actinomycetota > Actinomycetes > Kitasatosporales > Streptomycetaceae > Kitasatospora > Kitasatospora sp. NPDC057198. Next base: position 2,750 of record NZ_JBHUWH010000569.1, read on the forward strand.
CCTCGACGCCATCGGCTCCGCCCAGGAACTCGCCGACGTCGCCGTCCCGCGCTTCGCCGACTCCGCCACCGTCGACCTGCTCGACGAACCGCTGCGCGGACTGCCGCTGCGCCCCGGCCCGATCGACCCCGGCGCGCCGCTGCGCCGGGCCGCCTACCGCTCCGCGCACGGCACCGGCCCCGCCGGGCCCTCTCCGGGGCCGATCCCGCACGGCGGACTGTCCACCTACGGGGCGCCCACGCCGTACAGCCAGGCACTGGTGGACGGGCGGCCCCGGCTGATCCGGGGGCTGGCCGGGGACGAGGAGTGGCTGAGCGCCGACCCGGAGCGCGGCCGGCGGCTGACCGGGCTCGGCGTGCACTCGATGATCGTCGCGCCGCTGGTGGTGCACGACGCCGTGCTGGGCGTGCTCGCGCTGTACCGGCACCGGCGGCCCGAACCGTTCGACCAGGAGGACCTCGAACTGGCCGTCGAACTCGCCTCGCGCGGCGCGATGTCCATCGACAAGGCGCGCAGCTACGCCCGCGAGCGTTCGATCGCCACCACGCTGCAGCGCCAACTGCTGCCCCGGGAACCGACGGGGCTGAGCGCCGTGCAGAGCGCGCACGTCTACCTGCCGGGCGTGGTCGGGCCCGGCGGCGACTGGTACGACGTGGTGCCGCTGTCCGCCGCCCGGGTCGGCCTGGCGATCGGCTCGGTCACCGGCACCGGCATCGAGGCCGCCGCCGTGATGGGCCAGGTCCGCACCGCGCTGCGGACGCTGGCCGTCCAGGACCTCCCGCCCGACGAACTGCTGGTGCGGCTGGACGACGCGGCCCGGGTCCTCGTCCACGAGCAGCAGGGCAGCCTGCCGAACGGCGCGGACACCCTGCCCGACGGGCTCGCCTCCTGCCTGTACCTGGTCTACGACCCGATCGGCCGGACCTGCACGGCGGCCTCGGCCGGACACCCCGGGCCGGTGGTGGTCGGCGCGGACGGCGTGCCGGTGCCGTTCCCGGTCGAACCCGGGCTGCCGCTGGGCTGCGGCGACGGCTGCTACGAGATGCGGGTCGCCGAACTGCCCGTCGGCAGCGTCCTGGCGCTGTACACCAACGGGCTGATGTCCGGCCCCGTTCGGCGCCCCGGCCCCCGTCCGGGCGGGGCCGCGGAGCGCGGCGGCCTGGAGGAGGCGCTGCCGGTCGGGCCGGGCGAGGGGCGGCGGGCGGTGCTGCAGCGGGTGCTGGCCCGGGCCGGGGAGGAGGAACTGGCGCAACTGTGCGACCAGGCGGTGTACGCGCTGCTGCCCGAGCGGCAGCGCGAGGACGCGGTGCTGCTGCTGGTGCGCACCCTGGGACTGCCGGACGACAAGGTCGCGGTGTGGACCCTGCCCGAGGACCCGGCCGTGGTGCGCACCGCCCGGCGGCTCGCCGAGCACCAACTCGCCGCCTGGGGGCTGGAGGAGCTGGAGTTCTCCACCGACCTGATCGTCAGCGAGCTGGTGACCAACGCCATCCGGTACGGCAAGTCGCCGATCCGGCTGCGGCTGATCAACGACCGGGGCCTGATCTGCGAGGTCTCGGACAGCTCGGACAGCACCCCGCACCTGCGGCGGGCCAAGTCCACCGACGAGGGCGGCCGCGGACTGTTCATCATCGGGCAGCTGGCCCAGCGCTGGGGCACCAGGTTCGCCCGGCACGGCAAGACCATCTGGGCGCAGCAGGAGGTGCCGGCGGAGGGGGAGCCGGGGGCGGGGGAATCGGTGGAGGGGGAGGCGGCGGAGCCGGAGGCCGGCGGCGCGGGCGGGCTGCCGGGGTAGCGCGCGGGAGGGCCGGGTACGCGGGGCGCGGGCGGCCGTCGGAAGGCCCGGTGG
>NZ_JBHUWH010000570.1:0-4562 GCF_042670125.1 Kitasatospora sp. NPDC057198
GATGCGGGGGACGGCCGGCCGCGCCGGGGGAGGGGCCGGTGGGGGCGGCCCGTGGTGCGGGGTGCGTGGTGCGGCCTCAGCGCGGTGGCGTCAGCGCGGTGGCCTCGGCGCGGTGGCGTGGGCGTGGTGGCGTCAGCCGAAGTACCACTTCTGCGCGCCGGTGCCGTTGCAGGTCCACAGCTGGAGCCTCGTCCCGTCGGCGGCGGAGCCGTTGGGGGAGTCCAGACACTTGCCGGAGCCGGGGTTGAGGAAGTCGTTGCCGGAGCGGTGGGTCCACTGCTGGGCGCTGGTGCCGTTGCAGGTGTAGAGCTGGATGGCCGCGCCGTCGTTGTGCGAGGCGGCGGCGACGTCCAGGCACTTGCCGAGGGCGCGGACGGTGCCGTCGGTGCCGACCGTCCACTGCTGGGCGGCGTTGCCGGTGCAGTTGTGCAGCTGGATGGGGGTGCTGTCGGCGCTGGAGCCGCCCGCCACGTCCATGCACATCCCGCCGGGGCCGGTGATCTGCCCGGTGTAGCCGCCGCCGGTGCTGCCGCCCCAGGTGGTGGTGTGGACGTAGTCGACGGTCATGGTCTGCGGGTAGCCGGAGGTGCCGTCCGGGTTGCCGGGCCAGTCGCCGCCGACCGCGAGGTTGAGGATCACGAAGAACGGGTGGTCGAACACCCAGCGGTTGCCGCCCAGGTCGGCGGGGGTGCGGGTCTGGTAGGCGGTGCCGTCCACCGACCAGGTGATGGCGGTGGGGCTCCAGTCGACCGCGAAGGTGTGGAAGGCGTCGGCGAAGGACTGCCCGGCGGGCAGGCTGTACGGGGCGCCGATGCCGGCCGCGCCGGAGTAGCCGGGGCCGTGGATGGTGCCGTGCACGGTGCCGGGCTCGCGGCCGATGTTCTCCATGATGTCGAGCTCGCCGCTGGTGGGCCAGCCGACCGTGCCGAGGTCGTTGCCGAGCATCCAGAACGCGGGCCAGATGCCCTGCCCGCGCGGGATCTTGATCCGGGACTCGAAGTGCCCGTACGCCTGGGCGAAGGTGCGGGAGGTGTTCAGCCGGGCCGAGGTGTACTGGCAGGTGCCGTACCAGCAGGACAGGCCGGGGTCGGTGCTGCGCTTGGCGGTGATCACCAGGTGGCCCTGGCCGTCCAGCGCGGCGTTCGCGGCGCCCGCCGTGTAGTACTGCAACTCGTGGTTGCCGTTGCCCGAACCGCCGGTCTCCATCGTCCACTTGGCGGGGTCGACGGCCGAGCCGGCCGGTCCGTCGAAGTCGTCGTTCCAGGTGCCGGCGGCCACCGGGGCGGCGGCCAGCGGGGTGGTGGGGGTGGTGGCGGTGGGGGCGGAGCCGAGCGGGGCGGCGGCCACCAGGGCGGTGGCGAGCAGGAGCACGAATCCGCCGAAGGGCCAACGGCGCGTGCGTGGGGCAGCAGCCATGGGGGAATCCTTTGTGTGAGAGCGCTCTCTTCGGCGGGGCGCCTCCGCCGGTGGATCTGAATCGTACGGACGCGATATCGGCATGGCAATGTCAAAGAACGGCCGTTTTTCCGGACCTTTGCCCGCAACTCGCCTTCAGGTCTTGGAGGCTGAGGCCCGATCGGCCGTCTCCGGGCCATGAGAGCGCTCTCTCGACGGATCGGAGCGGCCCGGCCGGTGCGCACTGGGCGGCGGTCCGGACGGCATGTAAGGTAATCCTTGCCTAACCAATCGGGGTGGCGGGGCGAGGGCGGGAGAGACGTGGTGACCGGACCGGGTGCGCGACCGTCGGACCGGGGCCCGGAGCTGCTCTCCTGCCTGGCGGGCCTGCGGGCCCACCGGGGTGCCACGGTGGTGCTGAAGTTCGGCGGGAACGCCATGGTGGACCGGGAGTTGAAGGAGTCCTTCGCCCGCTCCGCGGTGCTGCTGCGCTACGCCGGGCTGCGGCCCGTGGTGGTGCACGGCGGCGGCCCGCAGATCGACGCGCACCTGCGCCGGCTCGGCGTGCGCGCGCCCTTCGCCGGTGGGCTGCGGGTGACCACGCCCGAAGTGATGGACGAGGTCCGGATGGTGCTGGCCGGGCAGGTGCAGCGCGAACTCGTCGGCCTGATCAACGCGCACGGCCCGTTCGCGGTCGGCCTGACCGGCGAGGACGCGGGCACCCTGGCCGCCGTCAGGCGCTGGGGCCGGGCGGACGGACGGCCGGTCGACCTCGGCCGGGTCGGCGAGGTCGCCGAGGTGCGCACCGGCCTGCTGGGCGCACTGCTCGCGGACGGCCGGATCCCGGTGCTGTCCTCGATCGCGCCCGCCGCCGACCGCACCGACGGCGCCGTCTACAACGTGAACGCCGACACCGCCGCCGCCGCGGTGGCCGGCGCGCTCGGCGCCGCGGCCCTGCTGCTGCTCACCGACGTGCCCGGCCTGTACCGGAGTTGGCCCCCGCAGGGCCCGCCGGTCGAACGGCTGGACGCGGCGGAGCTCGCCCGGATGCTGCCCGCGCTGGCCGGCGGCATGGCACCCAAGGCGGCGGCCTGCCTGGCGGCGCTGCGCGCCGGGGTCGGCGAGGTGCGGATGCTGGACGGGCGGGTGCCCGGCGCGGTGCTGCGCGCGTTCGGCCCGGACGCGCCCGGCACCCGGGTGGTGCCCGGGGGCGCCCCCTTGCGTCCGGTGGGCGGGGACGCGCTGCTCGCCCTCCGGTAGCGCGTCCGGGAGTTGGCGCGGCCCGGCCGGAGCGGGGCGAACTTGACTCGACTGCCCGCAATAGGAGAAGTTAGGTAAGCCTTACCAAAGTAAATGGGAGTGCGGGCCTGCCCGCCCCCGCCGCACCGGCACCCGGAAGAGGAAGGACGCGCATGTCGCTGGAGAACGAGGCGGTCCGCCCGGACGGGGGCGCCGACGACCTGATCGGCATCGGTTTCGGCCCCGCCAACCTCGCCCTGGCGATCGCGGTCGACGACCACAACCGGGCCGCCGCCGAACCCCCGCTGCGGGTCAACTTCCTTGAGCAGCAAGCGGGTTTCGGTTGGCACCGGGGCATGCTGCTGGACGGCGCGACCATGCAGGTGTCCTTCCTGAAGGACCTGGCCACCCAGCGCGACCCGCGCAGCCGCTTCACCTTCCTGACCTACCTCCAGGAGCACGGCCGGCTCGCCGACTTCATCAACCTGAAGACCTTTTACCCGACCCGGCTCGAGTTCCACGACTACTTCGAGTGGTGCGCCGCCGAGTTCGCCGACCGGGTCGGCTACGGCCGCACCGTCACCGGCATCCGCCCGGTCACCGGCCCCGACGGCCGGACCGAACAGGTCGAGGTGGTCTCCGAGGCGCTCGGCGGCGGCGCCCGGCAGGTGCACCCGGCCCGCAACATCGCGATCGGCACCGGGCTCACCCCCCGGCTTCCCGACGGCGTCCAGGCCGGCCCGCACCTCTGGCACACCAGCGAACTCCTGCTGCGCGCGCCCGAGTTGGCCAAGCAGACGCTGCGGCACCGGCGGATCGCGGTGGTCGGCGCCGGCCAGTCCGCCGCCGAGGCCGTCGAGTACCTGCACCGCGCCTTCCCCGAGGCGGAGATCTGCGCCGTCCTCTCCCGGTACGGCTACAGCCCCGCCGACGACAGCCCGTTCGCCAACCGGATCTTCGACCCGTCCGCCGTGGACGAGTTCCACGCCGCCCCCGAGACCGCCAGGCAGACCCTGCTGACCCAGCACGCCAACACCAACTACTCCGTGGTGGACGGCGAGTTGATCGAGGCGCTGTACCGCACCGCCTACCAGGAGAAGGTCGCCGGGCGGGAACGCCTGCGGGTGCTGAACGCCACCCGGCTGACCGGCGCCGAGGAGACCGTCGACGGGGCCCGCGCGCACGTCCGCTCGCTCACCACCGGCCGCGAACTCGCCCTCGAGTGCGACGCGGTGGTGCTCGCCACCGGCTACACCCACGTCGACCCGCGCCGACTGCTCGGCGAACGGCTCGCCGCCGCCTGCCGCACCGACGGACAGGGCCGGCTGCGGGTCGAGCGGGACCACCGGGTGCTCACCGACGAGAGCCTCGACGTCGGCCTCTACCTCCAGGGCGGCACCGAGCACACCCACGGCATCACCTCCTCGCTGCTGTCCACGCTGGCCGTGCGCTCCGGCGAGATCCGCGACTCGATGCTGCTCCGCCGCACCGCCCGCGACCTGCGGGCCCGGGTCGCCGTCGGCTGACCGGCCGCCGGCCGACCGGCCGCCAACTCACGAACGGAACAACCGACATGACCGCCGCCACCGGCTTCGACCCCGACACGCTGCGCACCGAGATCGCCGAACTGCTCGGCGAGCGCCCCGAGGACGTCCACGACGAGGACGACCTGCGCGACCTCGGCCTGGACTCGGTGCGGGTGATGCACCTGGTCGAGACCTGGCGGGCGCGCGGCGCCCGGGTCGAGTTCGCCGACCTGGCCGACCTCGGCACCGCGCCCACCCTGCTCGCCTGGTCCGCGTACCTCACCCGGGCCTGAATCCCCCCGCCGCACCGACCTACGGAGAACCATGAACACCCGCGCCCTGACCTCCCGCACCGCCAGAGCGTTCGCCGCGGCCGCCGCCGTCGCGCTCGCCGCCACGGCC
>NZ_JBHUWH010000571.1:0-4556 GCF_042670125.1 Kitasatospora sp. NPDC057198
GGGGGGGCGGGGGGGGCGGGGGGCGGGGGGGGGGGGGGGGCCCTCGTGGGGGGGGGGGGGGGGGGGGCGGTCGCCCTCGGCGCTCTCGGCGCGGTGGTAGCTGCGGGTGAGTTCGCCGCCGCTGCCGAGCAGTTCGTCGATCTGCCGGACCAGGCGGGGGGTGGCGCGGCGGGCGCCGTGCTCGAGGCGGCTGACGGCGGTGTGGTCGTAGCCGACGGCGGTGCCGAGTTGGGCCTGGGTCCAGCCGGCGTGGCGGCGCCAGTGGCGCAGCAGGGCGCCGAATTCCTGCCAGCTGCCGCCGTCCGGCAGTTCGACCGGGTTGGGTGCGCCCAGCATCCGCCGACACCTCCCCCGGTCCGTTCCTGTTTCCGTACCGCGACGGTACCCGTCCCGACCGCACCTCGTACATGGCGTGGTCTGTACCTCTTCTTTGCCATCGCCCTTGCTCGGACCCTGTGCCGGTGCCCTGCGGACCCTTGCTGACGGGCTGCCAATTCGCTTCTAGATCAATGTCTTTGACGGTATTTGCCATCCCGTGCCGGGGATTGTCAGCTCCGTTGACCGGGCCATGGCGGCGGTGTGAGGGTTCCGGGCACCCCCACACCCGAGGAGCTGAGGAGCTCTGATGAAACGCAGATTGCTGACCGCCGGCACCACCCTGGCCGTGCTGGGAGGCATGCTCGGTGGTTTCGCCGGACAGGCGAACGCCGCGCCTCCGCCCGCCACTCCGGCCCCCACCCCGCTGGCCGCCGCCGTCTCCGCGGCCGACCTGGCGGCGTCGGCCGGGCTGGACGCACTGGCCAAGGGCCCGGACGAGAGCTACGAGCGCCGCAGCGTCACCCAGTTCCTGAACGGCCTGTACTCGGTCTCGTACGAGCGCAGTTACAAGGGCCTGCCGGTGGTCGGCGGCGACGCGGTGGTGCTCGCCGACGGCCAGGGCAAGGTCCGCGGCGTGCAGAACGCCGCGTCCGGGCCGGTCGGCGTGCCGACGAAGGCGAAGGTGAGCGCGGCGGCGGCCGAGCGGGCGGCGCGCGCGAAGCTGGCGAAGGTCGACTCGGCCGAGGCGCCGCGCCTGGTGGTGCGGGTCAAGGACGGCACCTCCCGGCTGGCCTGGGAGTCGGTGCTGACCGGTTCGACCGGGGAGCGGCCCAGCCACCTGCACGTGTTCGTGGACGCGGTCACCGGCGAGGTGGCGGACAGCTACGACGACGTCCGGGCCGGCACCATCAACAGCAAGTACAACGGCCCGGCGGGCCTGACCATCAACACCACCGGTTCGGGCAGCTCGTACTCGCTGCGCGACCCGAGCCGTCCGGGCCTGAGCTGTGCGGACTACTCGACCGGCCAGGTGTTCTCGAAGTCCTCCGACTCCTGGGGCAACGGGAGTGCCACCTCCAAGGAGACCGGCTGCGCCGACGTGATGTTCGCGGCGCAGAAGGAGTGGGACATGCTCCGGGACTGGCTGGGCCGCAACGGCCACAACGGCAACGGCGGCAGCTGGCCGGTGAAGGTCGGCCTGAACGACGTCAACGCGTACTGGGACGGTTCGTCGGTCTCGATCGGCCACAACCAGTCCAACGAGTGGATCTCCTCGATCGACGTGGTGGGCCACGAGTTCGGCCACGGCATCGACCAGTACACGCCAGGCGGCGCCAACAACGAGGCGGGCCTGGGCGAGGGCACCGGCGACATCATGGGCGCGCTGACCGAGGCGTACGCCAACGAGCCGGCCCCGTACGACAACCCGGACTACACGGTCGGCGAGATGATCAACCTGGTCGGGCAGGGCCCGATCCGGGTGATGTACAACCCCTCGCAGATCTCCGGCAACCCGAACTGCTACTCCTCCTCGATCCCCAACACCGAGGAGCACGCGGCGGCCGGCCCGCTGAACCACTGGTTCTACCTGCTGGCCGAGGGCTCCAACCCGGGCGGCGGCAAGCCGTCCAGCCCGACCTGCAACTCCTCGTCCGTCACCGGCGTCGGCATCCGGGACGCGGGCCGGGTCTTCTACGGCGGCATGCTGCTCAAGACCAGCGGCATGACGTACAAGAAGTACCGGACGGCGACCCTGACCGCGGCCAAGAACCTCGACTCGACCTGCAACCTCTTCAACCGCACCAAGGCCGCCTGGGACGCCGTCAGCGTGCCGGCCCAGGCCGGCGACCCGACCTGTGCCGGCAACCCGAGCGACTACTCGCTGGCGCTGAACCCGTCCTCGGGCACCGTGCAGCCGGGCAGCTCGACCAGCGCGACGGTCTCCACCGCCGTCGTCACCGGCTCGGCCGCTAACGTCTCGCTGTCGGTGACCGGCGCCCCCAGCGGCACCAGCGCGACGGTCTCGCCGTCCACCGTGCAGTCCGGCGGCTCGGCGACGCTGAACGTCAACGTCGGCGCGAACACCCCGGCGGGCACCTACACCCTGACGGTGACCGGCACCGGCCCGGCCACCCACACCGCGCAGTACCAGCTGACGGTGAGCGGCGGGGGCAACCCCGGCGGCTCGGCCCCGGACATCAACGTGGCCAACGTGCAGGCGCACCTGAGCCAGCTGTACACCGTCGCCCAGCAGAACGGCGGCAACCGCCGGGCGGGCACCGCGGGCTACAGCCAGTCGCTCGCGTACGTCAAGGGCAAGCTGCAGGCGGCGGGCTACACCGTCACCGAGCAGACCTGCACCTCGTGCACCTACACCTCCAACAACCTGATCGCCGACTGGCCGGGCGGCCCGTCCGACCAGGTCACCATGTTCGGCGCGCACCTGGACTCGGTCTCGGCCGGTCCGGGCATCAACGACAACGGCTCCGGCTCGGCCGTGCTGCTGGAGAACGCGCTCGTCCTGGCGCAGCAGAACCCGACCATGACCAAGCACGTCCGGTTCGCCTGGTGGGCCGGTGAGGAGCAGGGCCTGCAGGGCTCGCAGTACTACGTGGGCCAGCTCTCCTCGACCCAGCGCTCGGCGATCAAGGGCTACTACAACTTCGACATGGTCGGCTCCACCAACGCCGGCTACTTCATCAACAACGTCAACTCGGCCACCGCCGCGCCGCTGAAGGCGTACTGGGACTCGCTGAACCTCCAGCCGGAGGAGAACGTCGAGGGCCAGGGCCGTTCCGACGACTACTCCTTCCAGCAGGGCGGCATCCCGACCTCGGGCTACGCCGCGGGCGCCAGCGACACCAAGACCCCCGCGCAGGCCACCAAGTGGGGCGGCACCGCGTACGCGTCCTACGACTCCTGCTACCACTCCTCCTGCGACACCACCTCCAACGTCAACGCGACGGTGCTGAACCGGAACGCCGACGGCGTGGCGTACGCGATCTGGAAGACCTCGGTCGGCGGCACCACCACCCCGGACAACGACTTCACCCTCGCGGTGAACCCGTCCACCGGCACCGTCCAGGCGGGTTCCGCGGCCAGCGCCACGGTCTCCACCTCGACCAGCTCCGGCAGCGCGCAGAGCGTCTCGCTGACCGCGAGCGGCGCCCCGTCCGGCGCCACCGTCTCGTTCAGCCCGTCCTCCGTCACCAGCGGCGGCAGCGCGAGCATGACGGTCTCCACCTCCTCCTCCACCCCCGCCGGTACCTACACCGTCACGGTCACCGGCACCGGCACCTCCGCCACCCACACCAGCAGCTACACCCTGGTCGTGAACGGCGGCGGCAACGGCGGCGGCACCTGGGCCGCCGGCGTGTCCTACAACGTGGGCGACGTGGTCACCTACGGCGGCGTCAGCTACCGGTGCCTGCAGGCCCACACCTCGCAGAGCACCTGGACGCCGGACGTCGTCCCGGCCCTGTGGCAGCGCCTGTAGCCACCGGGAGCACGTGAACGGCGGCAACAGCGCCGAGCAGTGACGCAGTGGGCAGTAACCAGTACGGCGGGTGTGCCGCGACCGGTTGGGGGACGGGTGGCGGCACACCGGCGGTTCCCCCCCGACCCCCCCCGAACCACTCCCGCTCCCCGCCCGCTTCCCGCCCGTGCGGGCCTTACGCCGCGCACACCCGTGGTGCACGTACGATGACCGCCGTCCGGAGCGGGGGTCTCCGGCCGTCCGACGGGGAGGGTCGTCCGTGTCGCACCACGACGGGGCACTGCTGCGGGCCGAGGGGGTGGTGCTGCGCTACGGGACGCTGCCCGCGCTGCACGGGGTGGACGTCGCGGTGGAGGCCGGCACCGTCACCGCGGTCACCGGGCCCAGCGGCTCCGGCAAGTCCTCGCTGCTGCACTGCCTGGCCGGGGTGCTGCGCCCCACCGGCGGGCGGGTGCTGTTCGAGGGCCGCGACCTGGCCGCGCGGTCCGACCGGGAGCTGTCCGCCGTGCGCGCCCGCAGTTTCGGCTTCGTCTTCCAGTTCGGCGACCTGGTACCGGAGTTGACGCTCGCCGAGAACGTCGCGCTGCCGCTGGTGCTGGCCGGGGTGCGGGGGCGGCGGGCCCGCGGGCCCGTGCTGGAGCTGATGGCCCGGCTGGGCATCGACCACCTCGCCGACCGCCGTCCCGCCCTGGTCTCCGGCGGGCAGGCGCAGCGCGCCGCGGTCGCCCGCGCCCTGGTGCAC
>NZ_JBHUWH010000572.1:0-4547 GCF_042670125.1 Kitasatospora sp. NPDC057198
GTCCTCGGCCATCACGGGGCACCGCCCGCGCCCGTCCCCGTATCGGCTCCCGCACCCGCCCCCGCACCCGCCTCCGCGTCCGTCTCCGCGTCCGGCAGCGGTACGGCGAGCGCGTCCTCGACGGTGGAGTGGACGTCCAGCACCTCGTCCGCGCCGGTGATCGCCAGCATCCGGGCGACCACCGGCCCCGGCGCGGCCAGCAGCAGCGGGAGACCGGCCCGGACGGCGGCGGTGTGGGCGCGCAACAGCAGGTTGAGACCGGTGGAGTCGCAGAACTCCAGGCCGCCGCAGTCCACCACCACCCGTCCGGGCGGGTCGGCGACGGCTCGTTCCAGCGCTTCGCGCAGCGGACCGACACTGTCATGGTCGAGTTCGCCCTCGGGCCGCACGACCAGCGCCCCGACGGGGCGGCGCAACGCGACGGTGAGGGGGGCACCGGGCTCCGCGCCCGGTTGTGCGTCCACGACTCGAACACCTCCTGCCGTACGGTGCCAGGCCCCTTCCCCCTGGGGCGGCCATCGGGTCGCGGCTACCCGACGGCCGCCGAGCCCAATCAGCCCCCTCCCCGGCCGCACCGCCCACCGTCCCGCTCACGCCGCCCCCTCGATGTGCTTGCGCAGCCCCTCTCCCGCCCCCTCGGCGCGCGCCTCACGCGGCCCCTCCCGCCGAATCCTCGGCCGCCTCTCCCGCCGAACCCTCGATGTGCTCGCGCAGCCCGGCGAGGGTGGCGGCGAGGATCCGGGAGACGTGCATCTGGGAGACGCCGATCTCGGCGGCGATCTCGCTCTGGGTGAGGCCGCCCCAGAACCGCAGCAGCAGGACGGTGCGTTCGCGTTCGGGCAGCTGGTTGAGGAACGGCTTGGCCATCACCCGGAGTTCGGCGACCTCCAGTTCGGGGTCGCAGCTGCCGAGCCGGTTGACCAGCGCGCTGCCGGGGTCGTCGGGGTCGTCGTCGCGCAGCGAGTCGAGCGAGTCGCAGCGGCACAGCCGTCCGGCGTCCAGTCCTTCGGCGGCCTGTTCCTCGGTGACGTGGAGCTCCTCGGCGAGTTCGGCGGTGTCGGGCAGCCGGCCGAGGGCCTGTTCGAGCCGGTCGGAGGCGTGCACGGCGGCCAGGTAGCGTTCCTGCACGCTGCGCGGGACGCGCAGCGGCCAGGAGGTGTCGCGGAAGAACCGCTTGATCTCGCCGGAGATGGTGGGGATCGCGTAGGTGACGAACTCGACGCCGCGGTCCGGGTCGAAGCCGTCGACGGCCTTGATCAGTCCGACGGTGCCGACCTGGACGATGTCGTCCAGGTCCTCGGGGCGGTGCCGGAACCGGGCGGCGACGAAGCGCACCAGCGGCATGTTCAGCTCGATCACGGTGCCCCGGACGTAGCTGTGGGTCGGGTCCTCCGGCGGCAGTTCGGCCAGCCGGTGGAAGAGCGCGTCGCTGAGCCGGCGCGCCTCGTACTTGCCCATGGCGCGCATCTCGCTCCGGGTGGGCCGGTGCAGCGGGTCGGCCTCGGTCGGCGCGGTTCCGCGCGCGCCGGTGGACGCGCCGGTGGTGGTGGACGTGTTGGTCACGGGGAGTCATCTCCCGGGTGCGGTAGGGGCCTGCCCCAGCGGCCCGGCGGTGCGGGCATGCCTCGCGCCGGACGGTGGAGACCGTCCGTGGCTCGGTAGCCGCACGCGCGGTGGCGGCGGCGGGGCGGGCGGAGAACCGTGGAACCCGGCTTCTTCAGGCGACGGCTCCCGGCACGCGGCGCGGGCGGGGCCTCTCGGCCCGCGGCCCGGCTCACATGCCGCGACGTGTCACACGTGGTGACGTAACGACCCCTGCGGGTCGGCCCCGCCGGGCGGTGCGCTCGACGTGGCCCTCTCTTCTTACCCGGTTCGTCCGTTCCGAACCCGATTCGGCGGATTTACCGGATTCCCCCGGTTCACCCGTCCCGGGACGGGTATGCGCGCCGGGTGACCTGTCCGACGACGGAAGGAGTCCCACCATGCCCGCCGGATCGAGCCCCAAGCGGGAGCGCCAGTACGAGCACATCAAGGAGGGTGAGCTGAAGCGCGGTGCGAGCGAGAAGCGCGCCACCGAGATCGCCGCCCGCACCGTCAACAAGGAGCGCGCCCGGCACGGCGAGAGCCGGACGTCCAGCCGCAGCTCCACCCACGACGTCTCCTCCGGGCACCGGGGCGGCAAGCGCTCGCACCACGGGGCCGGGGGCCCGACGTACGACCAGCTCTACAACGAGGCGCGGCAGCGCGGCATCAAGGGCCGCTCGAAGATGAACAAGAACGAACTCTCGCACGCCCTGGGGCGGTGACCGCCGGTGACCACGATGACCGTTCCGATGCCCGTCGACCCGGACGTCCGGCCGCCCGACCCGCCGGACGCGCCGCCCCGGCCGACCGATCCGCCCGACCCGCTCGGCCCCGGCCGGCCGCTGCCGGACCCGGACCCGCCGATCGCCCCTCCGGTGCCGCACGACCCGCAGCCGCCGAACCCCGGCCCGCCCGGCCCGGGACGGCCCGACCCGCTCCCGGACCCGCAGCCGCCGGGCCCCGCCCCGGAGCCGCCCGCCCCGGAACCCGTCCCGCAGCCGAGCCCGTGAGCACCCGAGCCGGTGAGCCCCTGAGCCCCTGAGCCCCTGCCGTCCTGGGCCCCTGCCCTCCTGGGCGCCCCTGCCGTCCTGGGCCCGGACGGGCCTCAGCGGCCGCGGCCGTCCCACTCGGGGGCCGGGTCGACCGGGAGCAGCGGGCGCAGCGCTCCGAGCAGTGCGCCGATGCAGACGTCGCGCAGCTCGGAGCGGCTGCAGGCCGGTTCGGCCAGCCAGTCGACGCAGAGCACCTGGACGAACACCAGCCAGCTCTTCAGTACGGCGGAGACGGTGGCCCGGGTGTCCTCCCCGGCCAGCGGCAGGACGGCCAGCAGGCGGACGCGCAGCGCGTCCAGCTCCTCCGCCATGATCGTCCGCACCACCTGGTCGCCGGCCAGCACCCGGTTCGCGGCGAGGACCGCGTGGCGGTTGGCCACGAAGTAGTCCAGGTGCGCGTCCAGGCCCTGGGCGAGCTGGCGCACCAGCGTCTCCCCCGGGTCGATCCGGGTGGCGGCGAGCAGCCGGTCCGCGGCCTGCTGGTAGACGGCGGCGAACAGTTCGCGCTTGCCCGGGAAGTGCCGGTAGAGCAGCGCCCGGGAGACCCCGGCCCGCTCGGCGACCTCCTCCATCAGCACGGCCTCGTACGGCTGCTCGGCGAACAGCTCCGCCCCGACGGCCAGCAGTTGGGCCCTCCGCTGGTCGGGGGTGAGGCGTCGGCGCGGGGCGGTCGGCATGCCCCCGATCCTATGCGACACGTGTCTACTTGACACGGACCCGGCTGCGCGCCCACCCTGGAGCCGGTCCCTTTTAGTAGACACGTGTCAACCAGACCGCGCCGGGCGTCCGGCCGGGGAGCGGAGCGGTGAGCGATGGCCAGGGCACTGCGGTTCCTCTCGTACGCGATGGGCTACGCCTGCGTGGCCATCGGGCTGTTCCACATGCTGGCGGGCAACGCCGCCGTCCCCGGCGCCGCCGACGCCGGGCCGACCACCGATTCGCTGGAGCGCTTCCTCGGCGCGATCTTCGCGGGCTACGGCCTGGCCTGGCTGCACACGGCCAGGCAGCGCCCGATCCCGCCCGCGCCGGTCCGCGTCCTGTCCGCGCTCTTCCTGCTGGGCGGCCTCAGCCGCCTGCTCTCCCTGGCCTCGGCCGGACGGCCGCACTGGTTCCAGCTCGTCCTGATGGCCGTCGAACTGGCCCTGCCGCCGGTCTACTTCTGGCTGGCCGCCGCCGACGTCCGGGCGCACGCCCGCTCGGCACAGCCCCGCTCGGCGACGACCGCGCAGACCCCCTCGGCGGCCCCCTCTGCGCCCCCCGCCGGGCCGCTGCCGGGCGACGGCTGAGCGGAGCCCGGTGCCGGCCGCGGGGTTCCGCACGACCGCCGGCGGGTAGGGCGCCCTGCGGCGGAACGAGCCGGGGGGCAGGGGGCGTCGCATGGGCTGGGTCCGTTGGCTGGGTCCGACGTGGCCGTGGCGGGTGGCGGGCGGGTTCGCCGTGCTGTGGCTGGCGGGCGCGGCGGTGGTGAGCTGGCTGCTGCTCGGCGGCCCGGCGGTCGCGATGAGCGGGCTGCTGGGGCCGACCGGCAGCTACGTGGCCACCAGCTGCTTCGAGGAGGTGGAGAGCACCGCCGTCAGCTGCGAGGGCCGCTACACCCCCTCGTCCCCGATCGGGGCCCCGTCGCGGCCGATGACGCTGCGCAGCGCCGACGACGCCCGGGTCGGCGCCCGGGTGGACGTCCGGGAGGTCGGCGGCCGGGTCTACCGGCCCTCGCCGGTCTCCGCCGGCGAGTACGTCGCCTTCGCCGGCTGCACGGCCGCCACCCTGGGCATGCCCGCCCTGTGGCTGCTGGCCTGCGCCCGCAGGGGGCGCGCCCGCAGCGGCGACGGCTACGTGTTCGCCTGGCTGGCGGCCCTGTTCCTGATGTGCGTCCTGGGGGTCGTCCTGCTGCCGCTGTTCTGGCTGCTGTCC
>NZ_JBHUWH010000573.1:0-4527 GCF_042670125.1 Kitasatospora sp. NPDC057198
CCGCTACGCGTAGAGCTGCTCCAGGTCGCGGCGGTAGGCGGCGCTGACGGCCTGCCGGCGGACCTTCAGCGAGGGCGTCAGCAGGCCGCGCTCCTCGGTGAAGTCGCCCGCCACCACCCGCACCCGGCGGATCGACTCGGCCCGCGAGACCGTCGAGTTGACGGCCAGGACCGCCCCGGCGAGCGCCGCCAGCACCGCCGGGTGGGCCGGGACGGCGCTGGCGACCTCCACCCCCCGCGGTGCGGGAGCGGCGGGCGGGCCCGCGGCGAGGAAGCGCTCCACCGCCTCGGCGTCCAGGGTGAGCAGCGCGCCCACGTACGGGCGGCCGTTGCCGACCACCAGCGCCTGGCTGACCAGCGGGTGGCCGCGCAGCCGGTCCTCCAGCGGGCCCGGCGAGACGTTCTTGCCGCCCGAGGTCACCAGGACCTCCTTCTTGCGGCCGGTGATGGTCAGGTAGCCGTCCTCGTCCAGCCGCCCCAGGTCGCCGGTGGCGAACCAGTGCGGCCGGACCGGCCGCGGCGCCCCCAACTCGTAGTAGCCGTCGAAGAGCTGACTGCCGCTCAGGAACACCTCGCCGTCCTCGGCGATCCGCACCGCACTGCCCGGCACCGGCTGCCCGACCGTGCCCGGCCGCGGCCGCAGCGGCGGGTTCACCGTGGACGGGCCGCTGCTCTCGGTCAGCCCGTAGCCCTCGTGCACCAGCACGCCCGCGCCCGCGAAGAACAGCAGCAGCTCCGGGTCGATCGAGGAGCCGCCGCTGATCGCGTACCGCACCCGGCCGCCCATCGCCGCCCGCACCCGCCGGTACACCAGCGCGTCGTACAGGCCGTGCGCCAGCCGCAGCGGGAGCGGCACCGGACGGCCGCCCGCCGCCGCGGCCAGCTCGGTCCGGGCGTAGCGCACCGCCACCGCGGCCGCCCGGTCGAACACCTTCCCCGCGCCCTTCGCCTGCGCCTCGGCCCGGCCCAACTGGTGGATCTTCTCGAACAGGTAGGGCACGCCCACCAGGAAGGTCGCCCCGAACGAGGCCAGGTCCGGCCGCAGCTCGGCCGGCTTCAGGGACGGGCTGTGGCCGATCCGGACCATCCCGTACACGCAGGTCACCTGGATCATCCGGCCCAGCACGTGCGCCAGCGGCAGGAACAGCAGCGTGCACGGCGCCCGGCCGGTCGCCTCCTCGAACACCGGCCCCAGCAGGGCGTGGCAGTTCGCCGCCTCGGTGAGGAAGTTGGCGTGGGTCAGCAGGCAGCCCTTCGGGCGGCCGGTGGTGCCCGAGGTGTAGATCAGCGTCGCCTCGTCCGCCGGGTGCCGGGCCCGCCGGCGGCGGGTCAGCTCCTCGGCGGGCACCGCACGGCCGAGGGCGGTGAGCTCGCCGACGGCGTCCCCGTCCAGCCGCCACAGCGGCACCGTGCCGCCGGTGCGGGCGATCGCCACCGTCAGCACCTCGGCCGCCCCGGCGTCCTCCGCGACCGCCAGCACCGCCCCCGAGTCCCGGACGATCCACTCCGCCTGCTCGACCGCGGACGTCGGGTAGACCGGCACCACGCAGGCGCCGGCCGCCCAGGCCGCGAAGTCCAGCAGCGTCCACTCGTACCTGGTCCGCGACATCAGCACGATCCGCGCGCCGGGGCCCACGCCGACCGCGACCAGGCCGCGGGCCAGCGCCGCGACCTGATCCGCGAACTCCCGCGCCGTCACGTCCCGCCAGGAGCCGTCCGGCTGACGGCGCGTCAGTACCACCGCCTCCGGCGCGGCCTCCGCGTTGCGGAACGGCAGGTCGCCCAGGCACCCGTCCTCGGGCGGCGGCACCAGGTGCGCGGCGCGGGCCTCGACGACCCGGCCGCCGCTGCGCAGCACCTCGACGGGTGGGCGGGCGGCGCGGGCGGCACGGGCGAGGGGGTGTGCCATGGCGAACTCCCTTGGGTGGGGTGGGGGTTCGCCCAGGGTAGGTACTCGCCGGTAAACTTACTAGACGGTAAGTTACTTGACAGTTCCGGGACTTGTGCCGCCAGGAGAGGACCGCCAGGGGCTCGGGGAACGGCGAGTCCGTGCTGCTGACGGTCGGAGCCCATCGGAGTGTTCGTGCTGCTGCGTGTCTTTGACGGAACCGATAGCTGATGCGCGCTCCGGCAGTGAACCGTCAGCAGACTGGGCCTCGCCGTTCCCCGAGCCCCTGGCGGTGCTCTCTGGAGGGTGTCAGCCCTCCTCGGCGGTGGGGGGCTTGGGGAGGAGGCGTTCGCCGTCGCGGGTGCCGCCGGTGCGGGCGATGGTGCGGCGGTCGGTGGAGAGGTAGTCGCGCAGGACCAGCTCCACCGCGTCCTGGGGGGAGGGGGCGCCGGCCCGCATCATCACTTCCAGGGCCAGGTCCGCGTCCAGCGTGATCGTCACTTTCGCCATGGTGCAGCTCCCCGGCCGTCGGTCCTCGGTCCCCGTCAGGCCGAGGATAGGCCGCTGCCCCCGGGGCCGACCAGGGTCCCCGGGGGCAGCGGCGGTTCACCGCTCGCGGATCAGACGCGGCCCGCGAAGTCGGGGGCCCAGTTGGCGATGGTCTCGGTGCGGACGCCGGAGCGCGGGTTCGCGGCCTCGACGTACTTGCCGTCGCCGACGTACAGCGCGACGTGGTAGACGCCCGAGTTGGCGCCGTTGTTGGACCAGAACAGCAGGTCGCCCGGCTGCAGGCTGTCCAGCGAGACGCGGGTCGAGTAGTCCGCCTGGTCGGCGGCGACGCGCGGCAGGCTGATGCCGGCCTGGCGGAAGGCGGCCTGGGTCAGGCCCGAGCAGTCCCAGCCGCCGTTGCCGGTGCCGCCGTAGACGTACGCCTGGCCGAGCTTGGACAGCGCGAAGTCGATCGCCGCGGCCTTGGAGCCGGTCGCCTTGGTGGCGGCGGTGGCGGTGGTGGTGGACGCGGTGGCGGTGGTCGCGGTGGTGGTCGCGGCCTTCGCGGTGGTGGCGGCCTTCGCGGTGCCGGTGCTGCCGGTGCTGCCGGTGCTGCCGGTCGAGGACTTCGCGGCGGAGTGGCCGCTCTTCCAGGACGAGCCCTTGTACGAGGACGAGGACGAGGCCGAGGACTTGGCGGCCGGGGCGGACTGCTGCTGCGCGGTGCCGCTGCCGCCGCCCAGCGAGAGCTGCTGGCCCGGGTAGATCATGTCCGGACCCTCGGTGAGGACCGAGCGGTTCAGGTCGTACAGCTTCTGCCAGCCGCCGTCCACGTGCTGGCTCTGCGCGATGGCGGACAGCCAGTCGCCCGCCACGACGGTGTAGGTGCCGGCGGCCGGGGTGCTCTGCTCGGCCTGCGGCTGGGCCTGGCTCTGCGAGTGCGACTGCGCCTGCGACTGCGACTTGCCCTGCGACCAGGAGTGCTGGGACTGGCCCTTGCCGCTGCCGCCGGACTGCGCCTGGGACTGGGACTGCGACTGGGACTGCGCGGAGCCGCTGCTGTCCGAGCCCGCGGCGGCGGACGAGGAGGAGGTGGAGGTGTCGACCTGGGGGGCGGCGCCGCCCTTGGTCAGACCGGCCTGGACGGAGCAGACGGGCCAGGCGCCGGGGCCCTGGGAGGCCAGCACCTTCTCGGCGACAGCGATCTGCTGGTCCTTGGTGGCGAGGTCGGCGCGCGAGGCGTACGCGGTGCCGCCGAACTCGGCCCAGGTGGAGGAGGTGAACTGCAGACCACCGTAGAAGCCGTTGCCGGTGTTGATCGACCAGTTGCCGCTGGACTCGCACTGGGCGACCTTGTCCCAGGTGGAGACGGTCGCGGCGGAGGCGGTGCCGGTGGTCAGGCAGGGGATGGTGAGGCCGATGCCGACGACGCCGGTGGTGGCTATCAGGCGGCGGGCGCGCTTGGCGCTGATGGGCAGCATGAAGAAGCGTTCCTCTCCCACGCCTGCGAGGTGAGCTGTCGGATTCGGGCTGGAGTTGCCCGGCCGCGCGCACCGCTGCGGTGCGCCCGGCTTCACCCCTAGCCCCGTGCGGTCCTTCGACCGCCCGGGGCGACTTACCTGGTTCCCCCGCCCCTGCCGTGGTGCGTTGTGCATGAGCCGACCCACCCGGCGGCAGGACTCGGCGTTCCGGGTGAGCTGGGTCCGTGTGTCCACGAACGTGGGCAGGAGATTAAGCGGACTTAAGGAGGATTGGCAAATGCCGGTGCGGCTTCCCCCGGGCTTGGGAAAAGGTGATCAAGAATTCCGCCCGGAACTCCGTTGCGCCGGACGGGCGCTGGGGGCGCGTCAGGCGAAAGCTGATCTTGTGACCGTTTTGGGCGATAAGGGTATTTGATAGAGAAATACGGCTTTGGTAGGGATGTGTTCCGGCGGCGGTCGGTGGGACGGTGGGCGAATTGTCAGGATTCGCGGGTGAACGTCCCTGGCGGGAGCGGGCCGGCGCCGCTCGTCCGCTGACGGCCCGTGAGGCCCGCCCCGGGGCCCGGCTCCGACAATCCCGGCCATCCGGGCCGGGGGCCCGGTGCGGCGAATGCGGGTGGATCGGCTTTCCCTTGCTCCCGCATTCCGGAATTCCGGGGAAACGGTGTCC
>NZ_JBHUWH010000574.1:0-4492 GCF_042670125.1 Kitasatospora sp. NPDC057198
TACATAGCAGACGCAGGTCCGGCCCGGTGTCCGTACCGGGGGACCGGCAGGGCCTAGCAGAAACCGTCCAGCCTCGCCCCGGCGGCCGGGGCGAGGCTGGGCCAGCGGCGCCCCGCCCGGTCGGAGGCGGCGGAGCGGAGCAGTTCGAGGACGGTGCAGCCCGGGTAGCCCCGGAAACTCGCGTGGGTGGAGCGGTAGTAGCAGTTCCAGTAGCTGACGACCTGCCGCTGGACGCGGGCGAAGAAGGCCGGGTTGTCCACGATGAACCGCCCGTAGGCGAGTTGGTGGTCGCTGCCGGGCACCGCGAGGTCGCGCAGCCCGTCGCGGATGACGACCAGGATCTCCACGACGTACTCGCCGGCCGACCGCACCACGAACGGGACGGCCCACGGCTCCACGGAGCCGACGACCTCCGCCAGGTGGCGCTGCCTGACCCTGCCGTCGTGGTGCCTCGAGTACAGGCAGTGCAGGAGTTGGCGCTGCCGGGCGGAGAGCGACGCCAGCGCCTCGGCGGGCGGTTCGTCGTGGTAGATGCGCCCGGGGACGGCGACGGGCCGGCCCTCCACCACGGCCGGGAGCGGGTCGGCCGGCCGGAGCCGCGCGGCGGGCATGACCGCCAGCACCGCCGCGACCTCCTCCGACAGTTCGGCCGGGAACGCGTTGACCAACGGATCGCCGTCACTGGAGAACAGGTGCACGAACCGAGCATAGACGGACCCCGTCCCGGCCTCCCGGGGCGGCCCGGTCGGCGCCCTGCGCGGCGGTCTTCAGTCCGTCGCGGGCAGGTCGAACCAGGCGCAGGCGTCCGGGGGCAGCAGGCCGCCGTCGAGCGGGGCGCTGGCCAGCAGGACGGTGCTGCCGGGCGGGAGGGGCTGCGGGTGGGGGGTGAAGTTGACGGCGCAGGCGAAGGAGCCGTCCCGGGTGAAGGCGAGGACGCCGGGGGCGGCGGGCAGCCAGTCGAGTCGTTCGGGGAGGGCGGCGAGGCGGTCGCGGCGCAGCCGGAGGGCGGTGCGGTAGAGGGTGAGCGCGGAGTGCGGGTCGGCGTCCTGCGCGGCGACGCTCTGTCCGGCCCAGTCGGCGGGCTGCGGGAGCCAGGGGTCGGCGGCGCCGTCCGGGGAGAAGCCGAGCGAGGGGCCGTCGGCGGTCCAGGGCAGCGGGACGCGGCAGCCGTCGCGGCCGCGGTCGGTGCCGCCGGAGCGGACGAAGGTGGGGTCCTGGATCAGCTCGTCGGGGAGGGTCTCGACCTCGCCGAGAGCGAGTTCGTCGCCCTGGTAGACGTAGACGCCGCCGGGCAGGGCGGTGGTGAGCAGGGCGGCGGCGCGGGCGCGGCGCAGGCCGAGCGTGCGGTCGCTGGGGGCGCCGAGCCGCTTGTTCCCCATGTCGAAGGAGGTGTCCTCGCGGCCGTAGCGGGTGGTGTGGCGGATGGTGTCGTGGTTGGAGAGCACCCAGGTGGGTGGGGCGCCGACCTCGGCGTGGGCGGCCAGGGTACCGTCGACGACGTTCTTGATCGCGTCGAACTCCCAGGCGCAGCACAGGAATTCGAAGTTGAAGGCGGAGTGCAGCTCGTCCGGGCGCAGGTAGCGGGCGAACTGTTCGGGGGTGGGGAGCCAGACCTCGCCGACGAAGGCCCGCTCGCCGGGGTAGCCGTCGGTGATCTTGCGCCAGGAGCGGTAGACGTCGTGGACGGCGTCGACGTCCTGGTAGGGCAGGTCGGTGACGTCGGGGTCGGGGCCGACGTCGGGCAGGCCGGGCTTCTTGGCGAGGCCGTGGGCGACGTCGATCCGGAAGCCGTCCACGCCGCGGTCGAGCCAGAACCGCAGGACGGACTCGAACTCGGTGCGGACTTCGGGGTGTTCCCAGTTGAGGTCGGGCTGCTCGGGGGCGAACAGGTGCAGGTACCAGTCGCCGGGGGTGCCGTCGGGGCCGGTGGTGCGGGTCCAGGCGGGGCCGCCGAAGTACGACTGCCAGTCGTTGGGCGGGAGTTCGCCGTCGGCGCCGCGGCCGGGGAGGAACCAGAAGCGTTCCCGTTCGGGGGCGCCGGGGGCGGCGGCGAGCGCCTCGCGGAACCAGGGGTGCTGGTCGGAGCAGTGGTTGGGGACGAGGTCGACGATGACCCGCAGGCCGTGCCGGTGGGCTTCGGCGATCAGGTCCCGGGCCTCGGTGAGCGTCCCGAACAGCGGGTCGATGTCGCGGTAGTCGGCGACGTCGTAGCCGCCGTCGGCCATCGGGGACAGGTACCAGGGGTTGAACCAGAGGGCGTCCACCCCGAGGTCGCGCAGGTAGGGCAGGCGGCTGCGCACGCCCGCGAGGTCGCCGACGCCGTCGCCGTTGCCGTCGGCGAAGCTGCGCACGTAGACCTGGTAGATGGCGGCGGTGCGCCACCAGGGCTGGGCGGGGCGGGCGTTGGGCGTGTGCACGGGGGGTTCTCCTTGTTCGTGGACGGTGCGGGGGCCCGCCCGCGTACCCGGCGGGGTGGACGGGCGGGCCCGGGGAGGTGCGGGGGCTACCAGCCGGTGTTGCCGGTGCCGCGCTGGACGGTGAAGCCGCCGGTGACGTTCAGCGGCGCGTCGGCGGTGCCGGTGATCCGGGTGTTGGCGAAGCTGCCCTGGCCGGCGGCGTTGACCTCGATGCC
Source organism: Kitasatospora sp. NPDC057198 (assembly GCF_042670125.1). Classification (NCBI taxonomy): domain Bacteria; kingdom Bacillati; phylum Actinomycetota; class Actinomycetes; order Kitasatosporales; family Streptomycetaceae; genus Kitasatospora; species Kitasatospora sp. NPDC057198. The sequence continues at coordinate 2,633 of NZ_JBHUWH010000574.1, forward strand.
GTGGTGGCCGGTCCGGTCGATGACCAGTCCGTCGACGCGCAGGTCGGCGACCTGCTTCTGCCAGGTGAGCAGCAGGGCGCTGTAGGTGGAGTCCTCGACGGTGTTGCCGTTCAGGACGACGGGCCGGGTGAGGTCGCTCTGGTCGGCGTAGATCCAGATCGCGCCGAGCTGGGCGTTCCAGTTGGTCTCGAGGCTGCCGGTGCGGCGCAGCAGGTTGCCGGAGACGGTGGTGGTGCCGGTGAAGGGCTGGCCGAAGCGGCTGGAGACGGTGATGCCGGCGCCCGCGGTGACGGTGTCGGAGATCAGGTTGTCCTCGACGCTGTTGCCGCTGCCGCCGTAGACGGCGGCGCCGTTGGCGAGGGTGGGCAGTTGGACGGTGTTGTGCCGGAAGGCGCTGTTGGTGACGGGGGCGCCGTCGGACCACATGGCGAGGGCGTCGTCCCCGGTGCCGCGGATGCTGCTGTCGGAGACCACGGCGTCGTCGACGGCGCCGTGCAGGTTGACGCCGTCGGCGTAGGTGTCGCGGATGCGCAGGCCGCCGGCCCGCAGGCCCTTGGTGGGGGCGTTGATCCACAGACCGACCTTGGTGTGCCGGATCCAGACGTTCCTGATGACGGATCCGGTGCCGAAGTCGCCCTCGATGCCGGCCTGGCCGTTGGCGTCGTCGCGGACGGTGTTCTGGCCGTCGATCGCCAGGTCCTCGACGGTGCTGGTGCCGCCGGTGCCGTACAGGCCGCCCTTGAGGCCGGTGCCGCGCAGCACGGTGTACCAGACGCCCGCGCCGCGCAGTTTCACGCCGGAGAGGTTGATCCGGTCGGAGACGGTGTACGTGCCGGGCGGCAGGAACAGGCCCTTGCCCTGGCCCTTGGCGGTGTTCAGGGCGGTGTTGAGGGCGGCGGTGACGTCCTGGCCGCCGGGGGTGACGCCGAGGTCGGCGGCGGAGAGGTACCCGGCGGGCAGGGTGCCGGCCGGGCCGGCCTGCTCGGCCTCGAGCAGGTCGAGGGTGTAGGAGGCGGCGGTGTCCCCGGCGTCCTTCTGCAGGCGCAGCACGGTGCCGGCGGGCAGGGTGCGGCCGAGGGTGGCGCGGGTCTCGTCGAAGAAGCGGTGCGGTTGGCCGTCGGCGGGGTTGTTGGTGTACGGGTAGGCGCCGTAGACCCAGGCGTAGCGGGAGGTGAGGTGCAGGTCGGGCAGGGCCTGGCCGTCGGCGTAGGCGCTGAGGGTGGCGTCGAGGCCGGTGCCGTCGGCGCTGTCGGGCAGCGAGTAGCGCAGGTTGATCGCGTCGGCGGGGGCGGTGAGCTTGATCTCGACGTACTGGCCGGTCTGGGTCAGTTTGACGGCGCTGCGGCCGGATGCCTCGGAGGCGACGGCGAGGTAGCTGCGGTCGGGGGTCAGGACGGTGCCGTTGGTGGTGCCGGCCTCGGCCTCGTAGCCGGTGTAGGGGAGGGTGGCGCCGGCGGTGCCCGTTCCCGGGTCCGGGGTGGTGGTGCCGGTGGGGGTGGTGGGGGTGAGGCTGTCGAGGTTGACGTTGCCGCTGTCGGCGGTGCTGAACTTCAGCGCGACGGTGTTGGCACCGGTGTTGAGGGTGACGCTCTGCCGGACGGTGGCCCAGCTGTCCCAGTTCGCGGTGGCCGGGAGGGTGACCTGCCCGGCCGTGGCGCCGTTGACCAGCAGGGTCAGCGTCTTGGCGGAGCCGGTGCCGTTGGCGTACCGGATCGCGACGCTGCCGCTGCCCGCGCCGGCGGAGGTGACGGTGAACGTGGCGGTGGCGTTGCCCTTGTTGCCGTCGGTGAAGCCGCCGGCGAAGCCGGTGCCGGTGTAGCCGCTGTGGTCGGTGGCGACGGCGGCGCCGCCGGTGAGGGC
>NZ_JBHUWH010000575.1:0-4485 GCF_042670125.1 Kitasatospora sp. NPDC057198
ACCGCGGCTCGGCGACCACCGAGGACCTGCTGGCGCTGGCCCGCGAGGTGCGCGACGGGGTGCGCGCGGCGTTCGGCGTCGAGCTGGTCAACGAGCCGGTGATGGTCGGCGTCAGCCTCTAGGCCGACCGGCCCTTCCGGGTGTCCGCCGGTTCCTCGGCCAGCCAGGCGTCGACCTCGCCCAGGAGTTCCTTCGCCACGTGCTCGGGGGCCCGGGAGGAGCGGATCGACTGGCGGGCGAGTTCGGCCAGTTCGGCGTCGGTGAAGCCGTGCGACTCGCGGGCCAGGGCGTACTGGTCGGCGAGCCGGGAGCCGAACAGCAGCGGGTCGTCGGCGCCGAGGGCGAGCGGGACGCCGGCCTCGAAGAGCTGCCGCAGCGGGACCTGCTCGGGGCTGTCGTAGACGCCGAGGGCGACGTTGGAGGCGGGGCAGACCTCGCAGGTGACCTGGCGGTCGGCGAGGCGCTGGAGCAGCCGCGGGTCCTCGGCGGCGCGCACGCCGTGGCCGATCCGGGTGGCGCCCAGGTCGTCCAGGCAGTCCCGGACGGAGTCGGGCCCGGCCAGTTCGCCGCCGTGCGGGGCGGCGATCAGGCCGCCGCTGCGGGCGATGGCGAAGGCGCGGTCGAAGTCCCGGGCCAGGCCGCGGCGCTCGTCGTTGGAGAGGCCGAAGCCGATCACGCCCCGGTCGGTGTACCGGACGGCGAGCCGGGCCAGCGTCCGGGCGTCCATCGGGGACTTCATCCGGTTCGCGGCGACCAGCACCCGGATGCCGACGCCGGTGGCCTCGGACGCCTCCCGGACGGCGTCCAGCACCAGTTCCAGGGTCGGGGTCAGGCCGCCGAGCAGCGGCGCGTACGAGGTCGGGTCGACCTGGATCTCCAGCCAGCGGGAGCCGTCGGCGCGCTCGTCCTCGGCGGTCTCCCGGACCAGGCGGCGGATGTCGGACTCGTCGCGCAGGCAGGAGCGGGCGGTGTCATAGAGCCGCTGGAAGCGGAACCAGCCGCGTTCGTCGGTGGCCCGGAGCTTGGGCGGGTGCTCGGAGCTGAGCGCCTCGGGCAGCCGGATGCCGTGCTTGTCGGCGAGTTCGAGCAGCGTCGCGGGGCGCATCGAACCGGTGAAGTGCAGGTGCAGATGGGCCTTCGGCAGGCTCCGGACATCACGCAGGCGATCCATTCACCGATCCTGCCGCAAAACGCCCGGAAACAGGAACCGCCCCCCGTACCTCGCCCGATCGGGTGAGGTACGGGGGGCGGTGCTGACGGGAGGTCAGTCGCGGGCCTCGCCGAGCAGCTTCTGCATCCGGCTGACGCCCTCGACCAGGTCGGCGTCGCCGAGCGCGTAGGAGAGCCGCAGGTAGCCGGGGGTGCCGAACGCCTCGCCGGGGACGACCGCGACCTCGGCCTCGTCCAGGATCAGCGCGGCCAGCTCGGCGGAGGTCTGCGGGCGCTTGCCGCGCAGCTCCTTGCCCAGCAGGCCCTTGACCGACGGGTACACGTAGAACGCGCCCTCGGGCTCGGGGCACAGCACGCCGTCGATCTCGTTCAGCATCGCCACGATGGTGCGGCGGCGGCGGTCGAAGGCGGTCTTCATCTCGTCCACCGCGGACAGGTCGCCGGCGACGGCGGCGAGCGCCGCGCGCTGGGCCACGTTGGAGACGTTCGAGGTGGCGTGCGACTGCAGGTTGGCGGCCGCGTTCACGACGTCCTTCGGGCCGATCAGCCAGCCCACCCGCCAGCCGGTCATCGCGTAGGTCTTGGCCACGCCGTTGACCACGATGCACTTGTCGGCCAGCTCGGGCAGCAGCGCGGGCAGCGAGGTGAAGGTCGCGTCCCCGTAGACCAGGTGCTCGTAGATCTCGTCGGTGAGCACCCACAGGCCGTGCTCCAGCGCCCAGCGGCCGATCGCCTCGGCCTCGGCCTCGGTGTACACCGCGCCGGTCGGGTTGGACGGCGAGACGAACAGCACGACCTTGGTGTTCGCGGTGCGGGCCGCCTCCAGCTGCTCCACCGAGACCTTGTAACCGGTGGTCTCGTCCGAGACGACCTCGACGGGGGTGCCGCCGGCCAGCTTCACGGCCTCCGGGTAGGTGGTCCAGTACGGGGCCGGGATGATCACCTCGTCGCCCGGGTCGAGGATCGCGGCGAAGGCGTTGTAGATCGCCTGCTTGCCGCCGTTGGTCACCAGCACCTGCGAGGCGTCCACCTGGTAGCCGGAGTCGCGCAGCGTCTTGGCGGCGATCGCGGCCTTCAGCTCCGGGAGGCCGCCGGCCGGGGTGTAGCGGTGGTTCGCCGGGTCCTGGCAGGCGGCGACCGCGGCGTCCACGATGTAGCCGGGGGTCGGGAAGTCGGGCTCGCCGGCGCCGAAGCCGATCACCGGGCGCCCGGCGGCCTTGAGGGCCTTGGCCTTGGCGTCGACGGCGAGGGTGGCGGACTCGGCGATGGCGCCGACCCGGGCGGAGACCCGGCGGCTCGCGGGGGACACGTTCTCGGGGGTGGGTGCGCTCATGGGGTGAATGGTCCCAGACCGCACGGGTGCCGGGCATCGCGGTTCCACCATGCGTACCGCGGTGTTCCAGCATCCGTACCGCAGGCCCGGACGATCTCGGGCGGACGGCGACCGGAGCCGGAGGATCTCGGGCCGGGGGCGTCGAAAGTCGGCGAATGTGGATCTCGGTGAATGAGGTTCGACCAATCGGCGAAGAACCCGTACACTCACTGCTCGACGGCTCCCGAAGTGCGGATCCTTCGGCCGGGTACACCACACGGCCGGGTGGATGCGGTAGGTTGGGGGCCACGTCGGAGCCGCGAGGTTCCGTAGGGCACTAGCTCAATTGGTAGAGCACCGGTCTCCAAAACCGGCGGTTGGGGGTTCGAGTCCCTCGTGCCCTGCAGCTCGATCCGTGCCAAGCCCGTTCGCTCCGCAGAGCGAGCGGGCTTGATGCGGAGAGGGACCCACCCAGCACAGCTTTCGCCGGATCGCCCGTGCACCAGGCACGGACCTCCGCAGGACCGGGATTCAGGTGAGGACGAGTGACGGAGACCACGGGCTCCACCGCAACGCCTGAGAGCGGCAACCCCGAGGGGACCGAGGGCGCCGCGGACGAGACCACCAGCACCGAGGACGGCAAGCTGTCCCGGCGCGAGCGCCGCCGCGCCAACAAGGCGTCCGGCGAGGGTGGCAAGAAGTCCGGGAAGCGCGCCAAGAAGGGCCTCTTCGCCCGGGCCGCGATCTTCTACCGCCAGATCATCGCCGAGCTCCGCAAGGTGGTCTGGCCCACCCGCAGCCAGCTGATGCAGTACACCACCGTCGTGGTCACCTTCGTCATCGTGCTGATGCTGCTGGTCGCCGGTCTCGACTGGGTCTTCGCGAAGGGCGCCTTCTGGGTCTTCGGCTGACGCCCGATCCGGCACCACCCCGCAGGGATCCCCGCAGGTCCCGCACCGCATACTCCACCCCGACCCGGGCCGAATCCTTCGGCCCGGGTCGAGCTGTCGGCGCGAAGGGCAACGGGCGACTACCGTTGAGTCGGTACTGTTGAGGTATCCGTTCCACAACCAGGAAAGAAGCAGCGACCGTGTCTGAGTCCCCCCTGTACGACGCCGACGAGACCGTCCGCGAGGCGGATGTCGCCGCCGAGCCGGACGCGGCCGAGGCTGCCGACGTCGAGGCTGCCGACGTCGAGACCGCCGAGGAGATCGTCGACGAGGCGGACGCCGAGGAGGACGAGGTCGAGGCCGCCGACGAGCTGGAGGCGGGCGAGCCCGCCGAGGCCGCCGCCGTGCACGAGGTGGACGAGGCCGAGGCCGCGGCCGACGAGGCGTTCGCGGAGGAGGCCGCCGCGGAGGAGGCCGAGAGCGACCCGGTCGCCGAGTTCCGCGAGCAGCTGCGCCGCGCGCCGGGCGAGTGGTACGTCATCCACACCTACGCCGGCTACGAGAACCGGGTGAAGCAGAACCTGGAGCAGCGCTCCGTCTCGCTGAACGTCGAGGACTACATCTTCGAGTCCCAGGTTCCGCAGGAGGAGGTCGTCCAGATCAAGAACGGCGACCGCAAGACCATCCGGCAGAACAAGCTCCCCGGCTACGTGCTGGTCCGGATGGACCTCACCCCGGAGTCCTGGGGCGTCGTGCGCAACACCCCCGGCGTCACCGGCTTCGTCGGCAACGCCTACGACCCGTACCCGCTGACCCTGGACGAGGTCGTCAAGATGCTCGCCCCCGACGTCGAGCGCGCCGCCGCCAAGGAGGCCGGCAAGGCTTCGCCGGTGCGCCCGGTCGAGGTGCAGGTGCTGGACTTCGAGGTCGGCGACTCGGTCACCGTCACCGACGGCCCGTTCGCGACCCTGCAGGCGACCATCAACGAGATCAACCCCGACTCGAAGAAGGTCAAGGGCCTGGTGGAGATCTTCGGCCGGGAGACCCCGGTCGAGCTCTCCTTCGACCAGATCCAGAAGAACTGACCCGAAGGTCTCCGGTGCCGGGGCGGGG
>NZ_JBHUWH010000576.1:0-4462 GCF_042670125.1 Kitasatospora sp. NPDC057198
GCCCCGGCCCTCCGCGCGTTCCGGGGCGGCCGCCGCAGCGGGCACCGGCTCCGGGGCGATGGCGACGGCGGTGGCGGCGGCGGTGGTGGCCGTCCGGCGGCGTTCCAGCGCGCGCAGCGGCGGCACCACCAGCAGGTGGGCCAGGGCGGTGCCCAGGGTGCCGAGCAGGATGTCGTCCACGTCCAGGACGTGGCCGGGCGCCCAGCCCTCCAGGATCTCCAGCGCGGTGCCGAGCAGCGCGGCCGCGGCGCTGGTGCGCAGGAAGGACGCCAGCCAGGACCGGGCCGGCGAGCCGACCGCCAGCGGCAGCAGCACCCCGATCGGGGCCAGCGGCAGCATTCCGGAGCCGAGGTGGCGGACGGCGGCCAGCGGGCCGAGGGACAGCGCCTGGTGCACCGAGGCGAACGGGGTGAGGTTGGGCGGGCTGGTCCAGGCGGCCGGCACCGGGCGCAGGCTCAGCCAGCCGAGCAGCAGCAGGTGGAGGGCCAGCAGCAACCGGGCCGCCGTTCGCGGCCGGTACGGCGCCGCCGGCCCGTCCGTCGGGTCGGGGGCCGGGCGGTCGCCGGTCGCGTGGTCGCTGGGTGCGGTGGTGTGCACGCTCCGGGAGACGCAGGTTCCGTCCGGGCCGGTTCCCCGGTGCCCCCGCCCGGCGGGCCCCGCCGGGTTCAGGCGCAGTTGCTCGGGGAGGGCGCGACGAACGGGGACTCCGACGGCGCGGGGGAGGCGGCCGCGGGGGAGGCGGGCGCCGGGGAGGCGCCCGGACGGAGCGTGGCCGAGGGGGTCGCGGCGGCGGGGGCCGCGCCCGGGGCGGCGGTGGGGGCCGCGGGGGCGCCGGCCGGGGCCCGGGGGGCCAGCACCTCGCTCGGGCAGGCGGTGCGGCTGGCCGGGGCGCCGGCGTCCACCGGCACCTCGGTGGGCCGGATGCCGCAGCCGGCCAGCAGGCCGGGGGCGAGCAGCCCGCCGGCCAGCAGGGCCAGGTGGCGGCGGCGGAGTCGGCGGGTGCGGAGTCGGCGGGCGATCATCGGGCCTCCTCCGGGCCGGGGGCGGGCGGTTGGGTGAGCGGCAGGGTCAGGGTGAAGACCGCGCCGGCGCCGTCCGGGTTGTTGGCGGCGGTGATGTCGCCGCCGTGGATCCGGGCGTTGGCCTCGGCGATGGACAGGCCCAGGCCGCTGCCCTCGGAGCGGGCCCGGCCCTTGTCGGCCTTGTAGAAGCGGTCGAAGACGTGCGGCAGCACGTCCTCCGGGATGCCGGGGCCGCCGTCGGAGACCGAGACGACCACGGTGTGCGCCTCGTCGTCCTGGCGGACCTTCACCTTCACCGGGGAGCCGCCGTGCTTGAGCGCGTTGCCGATCAGGTTGGCGAGGACGACGTCCAGGCGGCGCGGGTCGACCACGGCCAGGATGCCGCGCGGGGCGTCGAGTTCGACCGCGTCGTACCAGGCCCGGCCGTCGATGCAGGACATGATCAGGTCGGCCATGTCGACCTCGTCGGCGACCAGCTTGGCGGTGCCCGCGTCGAACCGGGTCACCTCCATCAGGTTCTCCACCAGGTTGGACAGCCGGCGGGTCTCGGAGACCACGATCCGCACGGCCGGTTCGATCATCGGGTCGAGCGCGTCGGCCTCGTCCTCCAGGATGTCGGTGACGGCGGTCATCGCGGTCAGCGGGGTGCGCAGCTCGTGCGACATGTCGGCGACGAACCGGCGGGACTGCGCCTCGCGTGCGCTCAGCTCCGCGACCTGCTCCGAGAGCGACTCCGCGGTGCGGTTGAACGTCCGTGCCAGTTCGGCGAGTTCGTCGTTGCCCTCGACGTCCAGCCGGGTGTCCAGCTCGCCCTCGCCGAGCCGCCGGGCGGCGTCCCCGAGCCGGCGCACCGGCCGCAGCACGGTCGCCGAGGCGGCCTGGGCGAGCAGGGCCGAGCCGACCAGGGCCAGCAGGGTCGCGACCGCCAGCGAGACGCCCAGGGTGTTCAGGTCGGCGCGCTCGTTCTGCAGCGACTTGAACACGTACGCGGTCGGCCCGGTCGGCACCACCTTCGTCCCGCCGACCAGGTACGGCCCGGCCAGGTTCACCCGCTGCCAGTACAGGTGGTACTCGTACGGGTTGCCCGGCCCGGTCTCGCGCGGCCCGTTCACGGCGGCGACCAGCGCCGCCGGTATCTGGCGGGCGGTGAACGCCCCCGGGTCGGAGGACGCGGTGCAGTCCGGCACCGAGTCGTCGACCACCACCACGTCGTACGCCAGCCCGGAGCTGGCCACCTGGGAGGCCAGCGCCTTGAGGTCCTGGCAGGACGGTTGCAGCGGCAGTTGTCCGACGTTGCGGGTCAGCGAGTCCCGGAAGTCGTTCAGCGCGGAGTTCTGGGCGCGCTTGAGCACCGCGTCGCGGTTCAGCCAGTAGGCGATCCCGGACGCGGAGACGGCGGTGATCAGCGCGACCGCGGCGAACACCGCGATCAGCCGGACCCGCAGCGAACTGAGCCGCCGCCAGGACGCCGAACGGGCCCGGCGCGGCGCGGTCTGATGGTCGGTCAAAAAAGGCTCACCAGTCGGAGGGGAGGGATCACGCGGGCGGGTCGAGGCGGTAGCCCACGCCGCGGACGGTGCGGATCAGCGTCGGCGCGGACGGCACGTCCTCGACCTTCGCCCGCAGCCGCTGCACGCAGGCGTCCACCAGCCGGGAGTCGCCCAGGTAGTCGTGCTCCCAGACCAGCCGCAGCAGCTGCTGGCGGGAGAGCGCCTGGCCGGGGCGGCGGCTGAGCTCCAGCAGCAGCCGCAGCTCGGTCGGGGTCAGCTGGAGGTCCTGGCCGTCCTTGGTGACGGTCATCGCCGAGCGGTCGATCACCAGGCCGCCGTACGCGGAGGAGTCCGAGCTCTCCCGCTCGCCGCGGCGCAGCACCGCCCGGATCCGGGCGTCCAGCACGCGCGGCTGGACCGGCTTGACCACGTAGTCGTCGGCGCCGGACTCCAGGCCGACCACCACGTCGATGTCGTCGGAGCGGGCGGTCAGCAGGATGATCGGCAGCTGGTCGGAGCGGCGGATGCGCCGGCAGACCTCGAAGCCGTCGATGCCGGGCAGCATCACGTCCAGCACGATGAGGTCCGGGCGCTGCTCCTTGAACAGGCGCAGACCGTCCTCGCCGGACGCGGCGGCGGCCACCCGGTGACCCTGGCGGGTGAGGGCGAGTTCGAGGCCGGTGCGGATGGCGTCGTCGTCCTCGATCAGAAGCAGGAAAGACACGGGGGTCATTGTGTCCCACCCGGCCACCGGAAGCACCCACCCGGGTGACTCCTCGGACACCGGGAACCGGAGGGCACTGCTCCGGCGTCCGCAGACGAGGAGCACCCGAACGCCCCGGGGCGGCCGTTCCTGTGACAGCCCTGTGACAGTCGGCGGACACCGCCATGACGAGCACCCGGCAGGATTTTCCTCATCGCCGCGAGACGCACCGGACCACCGACCGGGGCCGCCGCGGCGAGGAACCGCTCGTACCGACACCATGGGGGTGCCCGATGACCGCAACGCTGACGACCCGAAACGCCGGGCCGCGTTCCGCCGTCCTGGGCACCAACCGGCCTCGGCACGAGGAGGAGAACGCCGGCGCCGTGCTCGTACGGGGGTGCGCGCACAACGCCGGAACCCGCCGCCCGGTCGTGGGGACCAGGAGCGGGGACACCACCCACGGCCGGTTGGCCGGCAACAATCCGGCCGGGTCGGTTGTGGGCCGGACGCTGCGGCTCGCGCCGCAGACCTTCCGGGGTGAGCAGGCCGGACAGGGAGGCGCGCAGGGGGAGCACCCGGCCGCCGCGACGGACGAGGCGCGCGACATCGCCGAGTTCACCGCGTACGTGCGCGAGCGCCGCGCCTCCCTGTACGCCACCGCCTACCACCTCACCGGCGACCGCTACGAGGCCGAGGACCTGCTGCAGAGCGCGCTCTTCTCCACCTACCGCGCCTGGGGCCGGATCACCGACAAGGCCGCCGTCGGCGGGTACCTCCGCCGCACCATGACCAACCTGCACATCTCCGCCTGGCGCCGCCGCAAGGTCAACGAGTACCCGACCGAGGAGCTCCCCGAGCACGCCGGCGACACCGACGCGATGGGCGGCACCGAACTGCGCGCCGTGCTCTGGCAGGCGCTCGCCAAGCTGCCCGAGAACCAGCGCACCATGCTCGTGCTGCGCTACTACGAGGGCCGCACCGACCCGGAGATCGCCGACATCCTCGGCATCAGCGTCGGCACCGTGAAGAGCTCCATCTGGCGCGCGCTGCGCCGGATGCGCGAGGACGAGCAGCTCAACCGCTCCGGCGACACCGTGCACGCCTTCGGCGAGCTGGTCGCCTGACGCGGACCGGAACTCCCGTCGGGGGACGGGCAGTGGGGGGTGGGAACGGGACGCGGCGGCCGGCTCGGGGGAGACGGCCGCCGGGGGAGTCCCGGACCCGGACGGAGACGGGCGGGGCCC
>NZ_JBHUWH010000577.1:0-4440 GCF_042670125.1 Kitasatospora sp. NPDC057198
GATCGGGGAGAGCAGCAGGCAGGGGCCCGGTGCACCGGGCCCCTGCCTGCGGGGGTGAACGGACCGCCGGGGTGGGGTCACACCCCGGCGGGGGCCTTCTCCTCCCGGGGCTGCCCCTCCAGGTCGGCGAGGTCGCGGCCGCGGGTCTCCCGGGCGCACAGGACGGCGACCAGGGTGATCACGGCGGCGATGGTGACGTACACCGAGATCGGGGTGGAGCTGCCGTAGTCCTTCAGCAGTGCGGTGGCGATCAGCGGGGCGGGCGCGCCGGCCGCGACCGAGGCGAACTGGGCGCCGATGGAGGCGCCGGAGTAGCGCATCCGGGTCGCGAACATCTCGGAGAAGAACGCGGCCTGCGGGGCGTACATCGCGCTGTGGAAGACCAGGCCGACGGTGATCGCCAGCAGGATCAGCGGGAACGACCTGGTGTCCAGCAGCCCGAAGAAGGCCCAGGCCCAGACGCCGACGCCCGCGGCGCCGGCCAGGTAGACCGGCTTGCGGCCGATCCGGTCGGAGAGCGCGCCGAACAGCGGGATCAGTGCGAACTGCACGGCGGAGGCGATCAGGACGGCGTTCAGCGCGGTCTGCTTGTCGAGCTTCAGGTGCCCCACGCAGTACGCCAGCACGAAGGTGGTCAGCACGTAGTACGAGATGTTCTCGGCCATCCGGGCGCCCATCGCGACCAGGACTTCGCGCCAGTGGTGGCGCAGCACGGCGAGCAGCGGGGGCTGTTCGGCCTTCTCCCGCTCGGCCTTCTCCTGCTCGGCCCTGCGTGCCTCGGCCTTGCGCGCCTCGGCCCTGGCCAGGGCCTCCTTGAAGACCGGCGACTCGTCGACGGCGAGGCGGATCCACAGGCCGACCATCACCAGGACGGCGGAGAGCAGGAACGGGACGCGCCAGCCCCAGGCGAGGAACTGCTCGTCGCTCTGCACGAAGGTCATCAGGTCGAGCACGCCGACCGCGAGCAGGTTGCCGGCCGGGGCGCCGCCCTGCGGCCAGGACGCCCAGAAGCCGCGGCGCTTCGGGTCGCCGTGCTCGGAGACCAGCAGCACCGCGCCGCCCCACTCGCCGCCGAGGGCGAAGCCCTGCACCAGGCGCAGGAAGGTCAGGATGACCGGCGCCGCGACGCCGATGCTGTCGTAGCTCGGGACGCAGCCGATCAGTGCGGTCGCGCCGCCCATCAGCAGCAGGCTCAACACCAGCAGTTTCTTGCGGCCGATCCGGTCGCCGTAGTGGCCGAAGACCAGGGCGCCCAGCGGGCGGGCGGCGAAGCCGATGGCGTAGGTGAGGAAGGAGAGCAGGGTGCCGGTCAGCGGGTCGGCCTTCGGGAAGAACACGTGGCCGAAGACCAGGGCGGCCGCCGAGCCGTACAGGAAGTAGTCGTACCACTCGATGGTGGTGCCGATCAGCGAGGCGGCGACGACGCGGCGCAGTGCCGCCGGTCGGGGAGCGGGGGGCGCGCCGTTCCCGGTGGGGGTGGAGCTGGCCATGGGTCACCGATTCCGGGGTGGGGGGAGGGTGGGAGGGACGTCGCCACACCGTAGGAACGCGCGGTTCACCGGCCCATGTGGGCGGGGGCCACAGTTGGGCGGTCGGGGGTGTGGGGCGCACCCACTGCCGGGGTGGTGTGCGCCCCCGCGTCGGACGGGGCGGTCAGGTCCAGGTGACCAGCAGGGCGGCGGCGGTGACGCCGGGTCCGAGGCCGAAGAGCAGGCCGCGGTCGCCGGGGCGGGGCGGGGTGCGGTGGGTGCGGTCGAGGACGGAGAAGAGGGTGGCGCCGCCGAGGTTGCCCTCCTCGTGCAGGACGTCGCGGGAGTGGCGGACGAAGTCCTCGTCGACGCCGAGGACCTTGGCGAGGCGGGTGAGGATGGCGGGGCCGCCGGGGTGCAGGACGCCGAAGTCGAGCGGGCCGCCGGCGTCGCGGGCGAGCCAGTCGAGCAGGGCGGGGGCGAGGTCGGTGACGGAGCGCAGCGAGTCGCGGGTGGAGGAGAAGTGGTCGCCGCGCTCGTCGGTGTGCTTGCGGTAGCGCTCGACGGTGTGCGGGAGGGTGTGCTCCCAGGTGTGGTCGATCCGCAGGGCGGGGGCGCTGCCGAGCGGGCGGGCGGCGACCAGGGTGGCGGCGACGGCGTCGCCCCACAGCGCCTTGTAGATCTGGTCCTCCAGGGTGCGGTCGGTGTCCTGGTAGAGGGCGGAGAGGAATTCGCCGACCAGCACGAGGACGGTGTGGTCGGGGTGCCGGGCGAGGTGTTCCTCGGCGAGGACCAGGGCGAGGGCGCCGCCGGCGCAGGCGGCCTGGGTGAGGCTGCGGATCCGGGTGCCGGGGCGCAGGCCGAGGTCGTTGAGCAGGTGGGTGCCGAGGCCGGGGACCTTGTCGGCGGTGGCGCTGGAGACGATCACGCAGTCGATGTCGCCGGGGGCGAGGGCGGCGTCGGCGAGGGCGGCGGTGGCGGCTTCCAGGGCGGCGCGGCGGACGGTGTCGAAGGTGGCGTCCTTGCGGTGGACGGTGTCGCGGGCAGCGGTGACCTCCTCGTAGGGGGCGAGGTAGCGGCGGGTGCCGGGCAGGTTGCCGAGCGCCTTGCGGATCGCCTCGCGCTGCGGGTGGTCGGGGTTGCGGGCGAGGATGTCCTCGCGGATGCGGGCGGCGTCGACGGTGTGCGGTCCGCGGACGAGCGCGGGCCGGGCGACGTGGACGGTGGGGCTGGGCATCGGCGGACTCCCCGGGTCGGCGCGGCTGGGCGGGCGGCCGCGCCCGGGGGCCTTCCGCAGCGCGGTCGCCCGGGGCGCGGGCCGCTCGGTGTACGCACGGGTGCGTACGGGATCATCGCAGCCCTTCGCCGCCCCTCCCGTCAACCCCTGTTCCGGGGGCCGGGCTTCCCCGGGGCCGGTTCAGCGGGGGCGTGCGGGGGTGTGCGGGCGCATGCCGCGGGCCAGGGCGGCGGCGTGCGCCGCGTCGGAGGCGAGCAGGTCGAGCAGGGCGCGGGCGGGGCCGGGGCGGGTGGTGCCGGTGAGGACGGCGGCGGCGAAGGTGGAGGTGATCGCGGTGTCGCCGGGCAGCGGGCCGAGGACGCGGACGCCGGGGAGGCCGGCGAGTTCGCTGTGCTGCTGGAAGGCGAGGTCGGCCCGGCCGTCGGCGAGCAGGCTGCCGGCGGGGGTGCCGGGCGGGGCCTGGACGAGGCGGACGCGGTCGGTGAGGCCGAGCCGGTCGACCAGGGCGCGCAGGGCAGTGCCGCTGGGGCCGGTGGAGTGGGCGACGGCGCGGGCGGCGGTGAGCAGGGCGCGCAGGTCGTCGACGGTGTCCAGGGCGGCGGGCGGCGCCGTGGTGGCGACGGCGGCGACGGTCGCGGAGTCCCACAGCGGCCGGGGTTCCTCGGTGAGCCCTTCGGCGTGCAGCGCGGCGAGCGCGTCGGCGGCGAGCACGGCCAGGTCGGCGGGTGCGCCCGCGCGGATCCGGCGGGCGGTCTCGACGCCGCCGGCGGCCTCGAAGCGGACCGGGGCGCCGTGCGCGTGCAGCAGCGGGGCGAGGTCGGCGAGGGCGGGGCGGACGGCCATCGAGGTCAGGGCGAGCAGGTGCACGGGGGTTTCCTCCACGGACGGGGTGCGAGACTGGCGGGATGAGCGGGACGGGTGCGGGACGGGTGTCGGCGGCGGGCAAGGTGCTCCAGGTGCTGGCGGCGTTCGACCGCGAGCACCCGTCGCGGACGCTGTCGGAGATCGCGCGGTGCACGGGCCTGGCGGTGAGCACGGTGCACCGGGTGGTGGCGGAGCTGGCGTCCTGGGGCGCGCTGGAGCGGGCCGAGGACGGGTCGTGGCACGTGGGGCTGCGGCTGTGGGAGATCGCCTCGGGGTGTCCGCGCACCCAGATCCTGCGGGACGCGGCGCTGCCGTTCATGCAGGACCTGTACGAGGCGACGCACGAGAACGTGCAGTTGGCGGTGCGCGAGGGCACCGAGCTGGTGTTCGTGGAGCGGATCGCGGGGCACCGCTCGGTGGAGCTGCTGACGATGGTGGGCACCCGGTTCCCGGTGGCCTCCACCGGGATGGGCCGGGTGCTGCTGGCGCACGCGCCGCGCGACTTCCAGGAGGAGGTGCTGGCGGCGCCGCTGCGCCCGTGGACGCCGCACACGGTGACGGATCCGCGGACGCTGCGGGCGCAGCTGGACCTGATCCGCCGGGAGCAGGTGTTCGTGAGCGACCGTCAGCTGTCGGAGAGCACGGTGGCGGTGGCGGCGCCGGTGCGGATCGGCCGGTCGGGTCCGGTGGGCGCGGCGCTGGGGATCGTGGTGGCGGCGCGCGGCGCGGAGCGGGCGCGCGGGCTGCGGGAGCCGTTGCTGCGGGCGGTGCACGGGATCTCCGAGGAGCTGGGGCGGCGGGCCCGCACGGCGCTGTAGGTCCTGTCCGGTCGATCTTGTCGGATCAGCGCGCGGCGTCGGGCGCCCGGCT
>NZ_JBHUWH010000578.1:0-4430 GCF_042670125.1 Kitasatospora sp. NPDC057198
AACTCACCACGGAGCCGCTCCACATCCCCCAGCTTCACACCTGAAGAATGCCCACCAACAGGCAAGATCACCCAACGTAACGAAGCACTACTAGGCGGCGGCACGGCCGGGCGAATCGGCCCGCGGGCGTACGCCCCCGGGCGCATGCCGGGCGGGGCGCTGTGCCCGGCGGGCCGATGTGCGGGCGGGGGCGGGCGCGGGACGGTGGGCCGCATGATCGAAGCGATCGCACTGACGAAGTGCTACGGCCCGCGCCGGGCCGTCGACGACCTCTCCTTCACCGTCCGTTCGGGCCGGGTGACCGGCTTCCTCGGCCCGAACGGCGCGGGCAAGTCCAGCACGCTGCGGATGCTGCTCGGCCTGGTCCGCCCCACCTCGGGCCGGGCCCTGGTCGGCGGCGCCGAGTTCGCCTCCCGCCCGCGCGGCCTGCGCCGGGCCGGCGCCCTGCTGGACGCCCAGGACGTGCACGGCGGCCGCAGCGGCCGGGCCCACCTGGCGGCCCTCGCCCGGGGCAACCGGATCCCGGCCGGCCGGGTCGGCGAGGTGCTGGAACTGGTCGGCCTCGGCGCGGCCGCCGACCGCCGGATCGGCGACTACTCGCTGGGCATGAAGCAGCGCCTGGGCATCGCGGGCGCGCTGCTCGGCGACCCGCCGGTGCTGCTGTTCGACGAACCGCTCAACGGCCTGGACCCGCAGGGCGTGCGCTGGCTGCGCGGGCTGCTGCGGCAGTGGGCCGCGGAGGGGCGGACGGTGTTCTTCTCCAGCCACATGATGGCCGAGATGGCGCACACCGCCGACCACCTGGTGGTGCTCGGCCGGGGCCGGCTGCTCGCCGACGAGCCGCTCGCCGCGTTCGCCGCGCGCGGCGCCGCCGTCCGGGTCGAGGTCGCCGCGCCCGGCCTGGCACGCCTGCTGCCGCTGCTCGCCGCCGAGGGCGCGCACCTCGACCCGGAAGACCCGGGTGGCCTGGGTGGCCCGGACGGCCCGGACCGCTGCACCGTCTCCGGCCTCCCGGCCGCCCGGATCGGCGAACTCGCCCTGCGCGCCGGGCTGGTGCTGCACCGGCTGGCCGAACTGCCGTCCGCGCTGGAGCAGGTCTTCGTGGAGCTGACCGACGGCCACGCCGAGCACCGCGCGGTGGCGGGAGGGGAGCTCCGGTGAACGAGGAACCGCGTCCCCGGCTGCGGGACCTGGTCGCCGCCGAGTGGATCCGGGCACGTTCGCTGCGCTCCACCTACTGGGTGCTGCTGCTGGCCGCGCTGGCCGCCGTGGTGATGAACCTGAACGCCGTCCGCAGCGACCTGGTCTACCTCGACCACCCGTCCCCGCACCTCCCGTCCGGCTACCGCTACGACCCGCTGTGGCACGGCCTGAGCACCCCCGCCGGCGACCTGGTCACCCTCGCCGCGGCCGTCTTCGGCGCGATCACCGTCTTCGGCGAGTACGCGACCGGCCTGGCCCGCACCACCTTCGCGGCCGTGCCGGACCGGCGGGCGGTGCTGACCGCGAAGGCCCTGCTGGTGGCCGGGGTGACGCTGGTGCTGGGGGCGGCGGTGTCCTGCGCCTCGTTCTTCGGCACGAACGCGCTGCTGGCGTCCCGGCACGCCGGCCTGTCCATCGGCGACGACGGCTGCCTGCGGGCGGTCGCCGGGTACGCCCTGGTGGTGCCGGTCTGCGCGCTGGTCGGGATGGCCTTCGGGGCGCTGCTGCGGCACTCGACCGCCACCGTCTCGGCCCTGGTGGGACTGCTGTTCCTGCTGCCGATGCTGTTCGGCGGGGACCGCTACGAACTGCTGAAGCGGATCGGCAACTGCCTGCCGCTGAAGGCCGCCCAGCGCCTGGCGCTCAACCCGCACAACACCGTCGCGACGATGGGGCGGTACGAGCCGACGGTCACCACCGCCTGGCTGGTGCTGGCCGGTTGGGCGCTCTGCTCGCTGCTGGTGGCGGTGGAGACCGTCCGGCGGCGGGACGTCTGAGGGCACGGCCCGGCCCGGCGGGGCGGCGGGGATCAATCCGCCTGTGCGAAGAGCTCCTTGAGGCGGGCGGCCCAGGCCCGGGGGTGGCTGGTGTTGCCGTTGTGGCCGCCGGGCAGCACCTCGACCGGGGTGCCGAGCAGGGTGCCGAGGGCCTGGGCGCAGTGGCGGTCGAACACGGCGGGCGGGGTGGTGCGGCCGACGGCGGGCACGATCCGGGTGGTGGAGGCCCGGACGGCGGCGAGGTCGAGGACGTCCTCGACGACGGCGGTGAAGTCGTGCCGGACGAAGCGGTCGAAGCCGGCCGCCCGCCGGGCGTCGAGCGGCTGCGGGGTGAGGCCGGGTTCGGCGTCGGCCGCGGCCGGCTCGATGCCGAGCACCCGGGCGATCTCGGGGAGGACGGCGGCCAGGCCCGCGCGCCCGTACAGCTCCTGGAGGTCGACGAGTTCGCGCCGGTGCCGGGCGGCCTCGTCGGGGGCCAGCAGGCCGGGGGCGACCGGCTCGTGGGCGACCAGGGTGCGCAGCAGTCCGGGGTGCCGGGCGGCGACGTGCAGGCCGATCACGGCGCCGAAGCTGCAGCCGAGCATCAGCGCGGGCCCGTCGGCGACCGCCTCCAGCAGCCGGCGGACGTCGTCGGCGTGCTCGGCCAGGCTGGTGCCCCGTTCGGGGTGGTCGAGGCGGCTGCGGGACAGGCCGCGCCGGTCGTAGGTGAGCACGGTGTAGGTGTCGGCCAGGTGCGGGACGAGGTCGACGGTGCGGTCGGCGTCGCCCTCGCCGCTCTGCGAGATGAGCAGCAGCGGGCCGGTGCCCTCGGTGCGGTGGTGCAGGACGGCGCCGGGTACGGCGAGCGTGCCGGTGACGGACATCGGGATCCCCCTCCGCGGCGGTCGGTCCGCCGCTCCGCCCGCCACGGTAATCCATCGAACTCGATGCATCAAGTTAGATGCATCTAGTTCGATGTAGCATCGGGGCCATGGACGGAGTCGAACTGTTCCTGCTGGGCCGCGCCCTGATGAAGATCGGCGAGGACGCCCTGCCCGAACCCCCGGGCGGCAGCGGCCGCCACCCCGGCAGCACCCGCAACACCCTGGTCGCCGCCAGCGACATCAGCACCCACCCCGGCACCACCGTCGGCGAGATCGCCGCCCGCACCGGGCTCCCGCAGAGCCAGATCTCCGCGGCGGTGGCCCGGCTCAAGGAGGCGGGCGCGGTGCGCACCGAACCGGACCCGGCCGACCGGCGGCGCACCCTGGTCCGCCCCGCCGAACGCCCCTCCGCCCGGATCGCCGCCGTCCGCGCCGCCGGCGTCGACACCGCGCTCGCCGCCGCGCTCGGCCCGGACCCCGACCCCGTACGGCTCGCCGAGGTCACCGCCGCGCTGGACGTCCTGGCCCGGCACCTGTCGCCGCGGCAGACCCGTCCCTGAGGTGACGCTACGTCACATTGCCGACAAGTTCCCACAGCCGGTATCAGTTCAGTGAAAATCTGGCCATGACGCCCGGGATGCCTGATCTGTCCGTTGAACGCACCCCGTCCGGTTGTTAGAGTCACGCGCTCACAGCGCGTCCGACGGGGGCGTGCGCTGGAACAGCCGGGAGCCCCGCCAGATGGCGATCGTCAAGTCCACGATTCAGCAGCAGGTCGCCGACGCGATCGCCCAGGTCGAGCCCAACGACCGTCCGGTCGCCATCATCCAGACCATCACGGGCCCGAGCCCCTGGCTGATGAACGGCGTGCTCGGCATCATCGGCCAGGCGTTCATCAAGTACTACTTCGTCACGCTGACCCAGCGGGTGGTCGTCATCCACCGCACCTCCCGGATCAGCAACCGCCCGCAGGAAGTCCTGTACGTCATCCCGCTGGAGCAGGCCCGCGCCTCGCTCAGCGACGTGCGCCGCAACACCCTGTGGAGCTCGCTGCGCTTCCAGCTGCCGAACGAGCCGAAGCCGACCCGGATGAACGTCCACCGCATGTGGCGGGCCGAGATGGACACCTTCGTCAACGGCCTGATCGGCGGCGCCCCGGGCGTCCCCGGCCAGTACCCGCAGCAGGCCGCGCCCGCCCAGTACCCGGGCGCCCCGGGCGTCCCCGGCCAGTACCCGCAGGCCCCCGCCGCCCCGTACCCGCCCCAGCAGCCCGCGGCCCCGTACCCGCCCCAGCAGCCCGCCGGGCAGTACCCGCCGGCCCCGGGCCAGTACCCGCAGGCCCCGGGCGGCAACCCGTACCAGGGCTGAGCCGCCCCGCCGTACCCCGGGCGCCCGTCCGACCGCCGCGAGCGGTCCGGACGGGCGCTCCGTCGTTCCCGGGGCCGACGGGGGCTGCGGGTCCGCGGGCCCCGGCCGAGGTGGGTGCGGGCCTCAGAAAGTGTGGGGTAATTGGCCTGCTACTGATTGTTGAGGTCGTCGGCGAGGCGGCGGGCTGCTTCGGTCTCGATGGGGCCGTGTGGCTCGATCT
>NZ_JBHUWH010000579.1:0-4415 GCF_042670125.1 Kitasatospora sp. NPDC057198
GCTCCGGGCCCAGCTCGTAGCGGGCCAGTTCGGCGCCCGCCGGGTCGGTGAGCCGGACGTACGCCCCGGTGACCGAGCCGAAGGACTGGCGGCGCTCGTCGGCCTGGTAGACGGCCACCGTGAAGACGATCCGCCGCACCGCCTCCTCGACGTCGAGCAGGTCGACGGCGAGCTGCTCGCGGTCGGTGCCGTCGCCGGGCGCGCCGAGGTGGGTGACCGCGCCGTCGGGGCTGGTGAGGTTGTTGAAGAAGACGAAGTGCCCGTCGGACAGCGCCTTCCCGTCCTCGTCGCACAGCAGCGCGTTCGCGTCCAGGTCGTACGCGTCCGCGGCCTGCCAGCCGAGGCCCACCACCACCGTCGCCGGGCCCTTGCCGTCCCGGATCACCGGGACGTTCCCGCCCTTGGCCAAGGCCGTCGACATTGCTGCTCCTCCACTTCGACCGATGATCGTCCAGTGTCCGTAACGGCCCGTCTGATCAGCGGGTTCCCGGGCCGGGCGGGGGCCGGCGGCGGAGGTGACAGCGTGTCAGCCCGAGCGGCGCAGGGGCTCACCCGTCCGGTCCGCCGCGGTCGCCGCCGGGCCCGGCGGCCGGAAAAGTGGCGGAGAACGCCGAGCGGGCGGTGCCGGACGGACGGCGCCGAGCGGAGGGAGAGGGACGGGCGTGTACGGGCGACCGGAGCAGGCCGATCGGGGTGCGGCCCTGCGCCGCACCGTCGAGCGGCTGCGGGCCGAGCACCGCCGGGCCCGGCCCGCCGAACCGGCCGTGCCGCCGCCGCTCGTCCCGGAGGCCCAGCTCGACCCGGGCCTGGCCCGCCCGCCGGACCTCGACCTGCACCACCTGCTGGACGCCGTCCCGCAGGCCGCCGTGCTGGCCGAACCGGTGCTCGACGACGCCGGCGCCGTCCGCGACCTGGCCGCGGTGATCGTCAACGAGGCCGCCGTCCGCAACCCGTACCACCCCGGCCAGGTGCACCGCGACACCCCCGAGGGGCGCGGCATCTCGCTGCGCGAGGCGTACCCGGGCCTGTGGACGGCGGCGTTCGCGGACACCGTCGGCGAGGTGCTGCGCACCGGGTACGCGGCCCGCGCGGTGCCGGTGAGCTGGCAGCACACGATGTCCGACGGCTCCACCCGCACCCGGCACGAGCGGGTCACCGCGCACCGGCTGGGGCGGCGGCTGCTGCTGGTGTGGCCCGACGGCCGCACCGAGGAGGTCGCCCGCGCCGCGCAGCGCATCGCCCGGGTCGGCTGGGCCGAGTGGAGCCTGCCCGACGGCCGGCTCGACATCTCGCCCGGCCTCGCGGTGCTGCTCGGCCTCGCCCCCGAGACCGACACCGTCCCGGCCGGCCGGGCGCTGCGCCGGGTCACCGAGACCGCCCGCCCCGCCCTGTACCGGGACCTCGAACGGCTGCTGTCCACCGGAGAGGACATCGACGTGCTGACCGAGCTGTACGGGGTCGGCCGGCCGCGCCGGGTCCGGCTGGTCGCCGAGGCGCTGCGCGAGGAGGGCGGCCCGGTCGAGGGCCTGCGGGCGGTGCTCCAGGACGTCACCGAGCTGTCGGAGAGCCGGCGGCGGCTGCGCGAGCAGGAGGAGGAGACCGAGCGGCAGGCCCGCCGCGCCGACGCCGAGCACTACGTCGTGCAGCGGCTCCAGGACGCCCTGCAGCCGCACTTCGCGGTCCTCACCGAGCTCGGCGTCAGCACCGCCGTGGCCTACCGCCCGGCCGAGGGCGGGGTCGGCGGCGACTGGTTCAAGGTCCGCCAACTCCCGGACGGGCAGGTGCTGCTGGCGGTCGGCGACGCGCGCGGGCACGGCCTGGACGCGGTCGCCCTGATGTCGATGCTGCGGCACGCGCTGGCCGGCCTGGCGTTCACCGGCGCGCTGGTGGAGTCGCTCGGCGGCTGGCTCAACCGGATCGCCTGGGACGAGGGCGACGAGGCCACCGCCACCGCGGTCGTCTCCCGCTACTACCCGGACCGGCACCTGCTGCGCTGGATCTGCGCCGGCCACCCGCCGCCGGTCCTGCTGCGCGCGGGCCGGGTCGCCCCGATGGAGCCGGAGGTCGGCCCGCCGCTGGGCGTGCTGCCCGACGCGGCCTACCGGGCGGTGGAGACGTACGTCCGCCCCGGCGACACCGTCCTGCTGTACACCGACGGCCTGATCGAGCGCCGCGACCAGGACATCGACGTCCGCCTGGAGGCCCTGTGCGAGGCCGTCCGCACGCACGCCGTGGCAGACTGCGCGAGCGGGCCGGACCTCCAGGAACTCGTGGACGGGGTGGTCCGCGAGATGTCCGGCCCGCTGTCGGAGGACGACGCCACCCTGCTCGCCTTCCGCTTCGACCGCTGAGCGGCCGCCCGGCGGCCGGAGCCCGCGGGCCGGGCTCAGTCGTGCGGGACGACCGCGACGGGGGAGTGCGCGTGGTGGATCACCGCGTGGGCGACCGAGCCGAGCTTGCTGCCCAGGCCCAGGGTGCGCCGGCGGCGGCCGACCACCACCAGGTCGGCCTGCTCGGACGCCTCGACCAGCGCGGCCGCGCCGCCCCCGGTGCGGACGTCCTCCAGCACCAGGGTGCGCGGGTACTTCTCCCGCCACGGGGCGACCGCCTCGGCGACCATCCCGGCCGCCAGCGCGCCCAGCTCCTGCTGCTCGGTCTCCACCGGGATCCACCCGGCGTACCCGTAGGCGGGCGGCAGCTCCCAGCCGTGCACCACCCGCACCCGGGCGCCGCGCAGCCGGGCCGCCTCGAAGGCGAACTCCAGGACGGCGCCGTCCGGCTCCAGGGCGTCCAGGCCGACCGCCACCTCGGGCTCGTGCGAGACCGGGTCGGGGCGGCCCTCGCGGACCAGCACCACCGGCGTCGCCGAACGGCCCGCCACGCCGAGGCTGACCGAGCCGACCAGCAGCCCGCGGAAGCCGCCCAGGCCGCGGGTGCCGATCACCAGCAGGTCGCCCTGCTCGGCGGCCCCGGTCAGCCCGTCGATCGCGGCGTCCGGCACCAGCTCGCCGGTCACGTCGAGGCCCGGGTAGGCGGCCGCCAGCTCCTCGGCGACGTCGCCGAGCATGCCCCGGGCGCCGCTCTCCAGGTCGTCGGCCTTCACCAGGTCGTTGGCCTTGCGCCCCAGGTAGGGCCAGGCGTGCAGGAGCCGCAGCGGGGCTCCCCGCCGGCCCGCCTCCTGGGCGGCCCAGTGCGCGGCGGCCCGACTGCGGACGGACGCGTCTACAGCGGCGAGAACGGGACGAGTCATGGCAGTGCCTTCCCTGTACGAATCCCCGCGGGCCCCCATCGCCCGCCATCGGGTCCGTGGCCCACTCTGCTCCCGCCCGCGTACTCCCGCCAGGGACGGCGGGCCCGGCGGACCAGGGCCGTTGGTCCCGACCCGGACCGCCGTAGCGGAATTGTCCCGTTCGGTTCGGGTCCAAGGCCCCTGCCGGAGCGGGTCCTCGGTCGCGCACCATGGAGGTACCAGCCGGACGGAACGGGAGGAAAGCCCCCGTACCGGCCGGAGTGACGACCGGGAGGTGACCGAAGTGACCACCGAACACGCCCCCGCCCCTGCTCCCGCCCCCGCCCCCGCCCCTGCTCCCGCGGCCGCGCTCGCCCGCCGCTTCGCCGACCGCCTCGCCGACCTGGGGCTCAGCGAGGCGCAGGCGGCGGCCAGGGCGGGCATGTCGACCCCCTACCTGCGCCGTGTCCTGGAGCTCGGCCCCGGCTTCGACCCGCCCGCCCTGCTGCGGCTGTCCGCCGTCCTCGGCCTGGAGTACGAGGAACTGGTCTCCGGCCGCCCCGCCGAACGGGCCGCGGCCGCCCGCGCCGACGGCCCCGCCCTGGTCGGGCCGCCCGTCCTGGGCGAACTCGGCGTCGCCGAGTGCTGGCGGCGCCTCGGCTCCAACGGCCTCGGCCGGATCGCCCGCACCGGCCCCGAGGGCCCCGTGGTGCGCCCCGTCGGCTACCTGGTGCACGAGCACACGGTCCTGTACCGCACCGCCGAGGACGGCGCCCTGGCCCCCGGGCCGGGCGGCGACGCCGCGTTCGAGGTGGACCGCGCCGACCGGGACCTGCGCGAGGGCTGGAGCGTGCTCATGGTCGGCCCGCTGGAGTACGTCACCGAACCGGCCCTGCTCGCCGAACTGCCCGCACCGCCCGCGCGCGGCCGCTGGGTCAGGCTGACCCCGACCACCGTCACCGGGCGCACCATCCGGGCTGCCCGGCCGCACTGAGCCGGGCCCGGGGGAGTCGGGCCCGGCGAGTCGGGCTTCGGGGAGCCGGGCTTCAGGGAGAACGGAGGGGGAGAACAGGCGGCGCCGGTCCCCACCGCGGTGCGGGGGGAGCGCTGTGCGGACCCGCGGCCGGCTTTTTCGGGCGGGGTGGGTGCCCCCCCCGGCACAGCCCCGCCCCCGCCCCCGCTCGGA
>NZ_JBHUWH010000580.1:0-4391 GCF_042670125.1 Kitasatospora sp. NPDC057198
GGCGGGCGCGGGGGTTCCCCCCGCCCCCCCCCGCCGCCCGCCTCCTCGACCAGGCCGTACTTGGCCAGCTGGCGCAGGTGGAAGGAGCAGCTCGCCACCGATTCGGTGCCGAGCAGCTCCGCCGCCCGGGTCGCGGTCAGCGGCCCGTGCAGGCGGAGCAGGCCCACCAGTGCCATCCGGGTCGGATGGGCGTAGGCGCGCAGGGCGCGCGGATCGGTGAGCCGGACGGCCGGCAGCTCTTCGCTCATGTTCTAAAGCTAGCTTTAGAAAGAACTCTTTACAAGATGCCGGCCCGTGGCGTCCGGGAGATCACGCCCCGGTCAGGAGGCCGGACCCACCTTGACGGTGGTGAGCCTGCCGCCCTGGGTCTCCCGGACGACCTCGATCCGGGTGTTGGTGTCCGGCACCCTCACCCCGAGCTGCGGGATCGCCGGGTCGCTGTACATCCCGGTGCGGTCGTCGAACACCGGCACCGCCGGCTCGGAGGGCACCGCGGTGGGCACGCCCGCCTTGTGCAGGGTGAACGAGGTGGTCGGCTTCAGCGAGAAGGTCGCGTCGTACGGCTGCGACCGCCCGTTGGCGACCGAGCCGTCGGCGAACCGCAGCGCCTTCGGGTGCGCGTCCACCGGCAGGATCAGGCCGCCGCCCAGGTGGTCGACCGTGTTGTTGTCGCCGTAGGCGGTGTCCCACAGCCACACCAGCACGCCCTCCTGGTACGGGTAGGTGTCGATCACGTTGCTCTTCCCGGCGACGCCCGAGTAACCGAAGTTGTACGGGCCGGTCTTCAGGAAAGCGCCGTAGCCGGCGTAGCGCCGGTTTTCCACCAGGTACGCCCGCGGGTGCTGCTTGACCGCGTCCTCGCCCTCGATCACCGAGAAGCCGACCTGCGCCCAGGCGGCGTCCCCGCCGTTCTCCGCGCCGTCCGCCAGCACCGCCGCGCCGTCGGCGGTCAGCTTCACCGCGTCCACCAGCACGCCCCTGCCGTGGGTGTTGGAGTCCGAGGTGACGTGGAAGCGCACCTGCACGCTCCTGCCCAGGTAGGCGTCCAGCGGGACGTGCAGCTGCCGCCAGCCGCCCGAGCTGCCGCTCAGGCCCGGGGTCTGCGCGGTGGTGTCGCCGATCGGCTGCCCGTCGACGGTGCCGTGCAGCGGCGTCCAGCTCCTGCCGCCGTCGGCCGACGCCTCGACCGAGAAGAAGTCGTAGTCCTGCTCGGTGTCCCACCAGGCGGCCGCGTCCAGCGAGGCCGAGGAGGCGGCGCCGGTCAGGTCGGCGGTGCGGGAGAGCGAGGCGTCCATGGCGTCACCGGTGTCGCTCCACCACTGCTTGCCGCCCTCGTACGGGACGGCCAGCGAGGTGGTGGTGGTGCTCGGCGGCAGGTGCACCAGGACGGCCTGCGCCTGGTCGGTGTGGTAGCCGCTGACGCCCAGGGCGTGGCTGGAGCGGGTCGCGGCCCGCGCCTCGTCGTAGTCGAGCCAGCCCAGCTGCAGCTTGCTCCAGGCGTCCAGGTCGCCCGGGTACTCGCCGGTGGTGTTCTTCCCCCGGCCCAGGTAGGAGGCCGAGGACATCAGCGACCAGAAGCTGACGGAGTTGTCGCCGCCGCCGGTCGGGTACAGGTCGGGCAGGCCGAGGTTGTGGCCGAACTCGTGGGCGAACAGGCCCACGCCGCTGTTCTCGCCCGCCTGCACGTAGTCGTAGGCGTAGAAGCCGGAGTCGCCGACCGGCGTGCCGCCGATCCGGTTCCCCTCCGGGCCGGTCCGCCCGGTCGGGTCGGGGAAGGCCCAACTGCGGTGCGCCCACAGGGCGTCGGCGCCCTGGGCGCCGCCGCCCCAGGTCTCGTCGACGCCGGCGTGCACCACGATCACGTTGTCGAGGTAGCCGTCCGGCTCGTCGAAGTCCCCGTCCTTGTCGTAGTCGTAGCGGTCCTCGGTGTCGTACTGCGCGAGCTCCGCCCTGACGTCGGCCGGGGTGCGCCCCTTGGCGAGCTCGCCGTCGTACCACGCCTTGGTGGCGTCCCGGACGAACTCCTGGGCCTGCGTCCAGGCGCCGCCGCCCTGCGGGCCCTTGTTGGAGCCGTAGCGGGCCTCGTTCCACGGCACGGTCACCCAGTCGGAGACGGTGCCCTGGAGGTCGTACCGGCCGGAGGACTGGGTGCGGTAGAAGTTGCGCATCGAGTTCGCGCCGGGCGTGTCGTCGAAGAACATCTTCCGGTAGTAGTCGCGGCTGAAGTCGCTCTCCCAGTAGGTGTGGGTGTCGCTCCTGTCCGGCCGCGGGACGGCGTTGTGCTTCGGGCCGGGGGTGCCGCCGTAGCGGACCTGGCCGTCGTACCGGGTGGTGGTGTCGACCTGGTCGCCGAACTGGGCCAGGATCACGAACACCTTGTCGGTGCGCTGCCTGGCCAGCTGGACGTAGTCGCGGCCGATCTTCACCTTGGCCGGGGCGCTCCTGCCGTCCTTGGCGACCCCGCCCTGGTTGACCTGCTCCAGGGCCCGGGCGCGGAGGGCCTGCCGGGCCCTCTCCTGCGGCGGCACCGGGGAGGGCGGCGCCTCCCTGCCGTCCGCGCCCTGCTGGGCCGCCAACTCGACGGCGGGCTTGGCGGGTTGGCCGAACGCGGGGGTGATGGTCAGTGCTATCGCACCGGTGGTCAGCGCAGCCATGAGGGCTGTGGGAAGCCTGCGCAAGTGACCCGCTCCTCTGAGGGGTGGACAAACGGATGGCCGGTAATATTTCACATGTCATCCACTACAGGGAAGGGGCGGCACCCAGTTCCCTGCGCAGGAAGGCGAGCTCCTGGACGGCGATCCGCTCCAGCACCCCGTCCGGCGCCATGTGGCTCACCCCCGGCAGGGCCAGCAGGTCGTGCGGCCGGCCCGCCCGGGTCAGCGCCTCGGACAGCAGCAGGGTGTGCGAGGGGTGCACGTTGTCGTCCGCCAGGCCGTGGATCAGCAGCAGCGGACGGCTCAGCCCCGGCGCGTCGCCGAGCAGGCAGTCCGCCGCGTACCCCTCCGGGTTGTCCTGCGGCAGGCCCAGGTACCGCTCGGTGTACGCGGTGTCGTACCGCCGGAAGTCGGTGGGCGGGGCGCCCGCGCTGGCCGCGTGGAACACGTCCGGGCGGCGCAGCACCGCGAGCGCCGCGAAGTAGCCGCCGTACGACCAGCCGCGCACGCCGACCCGGTCCAGGTCCAGGTCCGGGTGGTCGGCGCCGAGCGCCCGCAGCGCGGCCACCTGGTCGTCGATCGCGACCTGCGAGAAGCGGCGGAAGATCGCCCGGGTGAAGTCCGGCGAGACGAACGGGGTGCCCCGGTTGTCCACCGTCACCACCGCGAAGCCCTGGTCGGCCCACCACTGCTTGAGCTGCCAGCGGCGCGGCTCGTTGGCGATCACCTGGAAGCCCGGACCGCCGTAGACGTCCAGCAGCACCGGCAGCCTGCGGCCGCTCCGGTGCCCCCGCGGGTACAGCACCGCGGTGGGCAGGCCGAGTTCGGTCACCCGGGCCAGCAACGGGCGCGGGCGGTACGGGAGTTCGGCCGCCAGGTCGGGAAAGCTCCGGCTGCCGGCGGGAGTCCGCAGCTCGCGGCGGATCCCGTCCAGCGAGGCCGAGGTGAGCAGCAGCACGCCCCCGCCGTGGGCGGCCACCGCGTGCACGCCCGCGCCCCCGGTGAGCTTCTCCAGCGCGCCGGTGTCCGGGTCGAGCAGGAAGACGTGCTGGTCGGCCGGGTCGCCGTCGCCCGCCTCGATCAGCAGCCGGCCGTCCTGCCACGGGCTGACCACCCGGCGCACCTGGAGCCGCTCGTCGGTGAGGATCTTGCCGTCCAGCGCGACGCCGCGGGCCGCCGGGGTGTCCGCGGAGGTCAGCACCCGGCCGTCGGCCAGCCGCAGTGGGGTGCCGGGCAGCGGGTCGACCCAGAACTCGTCCTCGGTGCGGCTCAGTTCGCGCGTCGCGCCGGTGGCCGGGTCGGCGGTCAGCAGCAGCACGTTCTGCTGCAGCCGGTCCGCGACGGTCAGCAGGATCTCGCCGCCGCCCTCCCAACCCGCCGCCGTCACGTACGGGAACTCCTCGGCGTCCCAGCGCAGTCGCGTCGCCGCGCCGCCCGGACGCAGCACCCACAGCTGGACGTCCGCGTTCGGGCCGCCGGCCTGCGGGTAGGCGAAGGACTCCGGGGCCAGCTCCGGGTGCGCCGGGTCGGCGAAGTGCCGCAGCGGCAGGGCGGATTCGTCCACCCGGGCGGCCAGCAGGGCGGTGCCGTCCGGCGCCCACCAGTGGCCGCGCAGCCGGCCCAGCTCCTCCTGGGCGGCGAACTCGGCCACCCCCCACAGCGCGCCGTCCGCCGGGCTGACCCGGCCGCCCGGGGTCAGGTGCAGCGCCCCCTCGGCGACGTACGCCACCACCGAGC
>NZ_JBHUWH010000581.1:0-4376 GCF_042670125.1 Kitasatospora sp. NPDC057198
GAACGGCGAACCGTTCCCCGGGCCCCCGGGGGGCTCCGCTTCCGGGTCAGCCGTTCTGCATGACCTCGGGCTCGTGGCGCTTCTGGAAGCGCTGGATGGCGAGGCCCAGGCCGACCGAGATGGCGACCAGGACGGTCCAGTTGAGGAACATCATGCCCGCGGAGTGGTCCCAGAGGGAGTCCAGCGGGGCGGTCTCCGGCGGCTTGGCGATCACCACCGGGGAGATGTGGGCCAGGTCGAGGGTGTTGCCGCTGGCGGCGACGCCCCAGCGGGCGGGCATCAGCCAGCCGAGCTGCTCCAGGCCGGGCTTGTCGAAGAGCTGGAAGATCGCGCCGGTGAAGACCATCTGGACGATGGCGAACATCACCAGCAGCGGCATGGTCTTCTCGGCGGTCTTGACCAGCGAGGAGATCGCCAGGCCGACCATCATGGAGACGAAGCTGAGCAGGATCACGCCGATGGACATCTCCACGGCGGGCAGGTGCTTGAAGATCAGCCCCTCGGCGGGGAGCTTGCGCACCTTGAAGGCGATCGCGGAGATGATGCCGCCCTGCAGGAAGCTGATCGCGCCGAGCACGATGAACTTCGAGGCCAGGTAGGCGGACCGGGACAGGCCGGTGGCGCGTTCCCGTTCGTAGATCGCGCGTTCCTTGATCAGCTCGCGGACCGAGTTCGCCGAGCCCGACAGGCAGGCGGAGAACGCGACGACCATCAGGACCAGCTTGGCGATGTCGTTGCGGTGGGCCCCGGTGTCGCAGGCGGCCAGGCCGCACTTGCTGGGGATGACCGCGGAGACCCCGCCCAGGACCAGTGGCAGCAGCACGGACAGCGCGATGAAGCCCTTGTCGGAGGCGATCACCGACAGGTAGCGGCGGATCAGCGTCCACAGCTGGGAGCCCCAGCTCTGCGGCTTGGGCGGGCGCAGCTGGGTCAGCGCGTTGGGCTGCTGGACCTGGGAGGCGACGGCGTCCACGTTGGCCGAGTACTGCTGGTAGTGGACGGAGTTGCGGTAGCGGCCGGCCCAGTCGTGGTCGGGGTAGTTCTCGAACGCCTGGAAGACGTCGGCCCAGGTCTCGTAGCCGAAGAAGTGCAGGGCCTCGCCGGGCGGGCCGAAGTAGGCCACCGAGCCGCCGGGCGCCATCACCAGCAGCCGGTCGCAGAGCGCGAGTTCGGCGACCGAGTGGGTGACGACCAGGACGGTGCGGCCGTCGTCGGCGAGGCCGCGCAGGGTCTGCATGACCTCGCGGTCCATGCCCGGGTCGAGGCCGGAGGTCGGCTCGTCCAGGAAGATCAGCGAGGGCTTGGTGAGCAGCTCCAGGGCGACCGAGACGCGCTTCTGCTGGCCGCCGGAGAGGGCGGTGATCCGGTTGTCGGCGCGCTTGTCCAGGCGCAGCTCGTACAGCACCTCGTCGATCCGGCGCTCGCGCTCGGCGGCCTCGGTGTCGCCGGGGAAGCGCAGCCGGGCCGCGTACTTGAGGGCGGTGCGGACGGTGAGTTCCTTGTGCAGGATCTCGGACTGCGGGACGAGGCCGATCCGGGAGCGCAGCTCGGCGAACTGGCGGTACAGGTTGCGGCCGTCGTACAGCACGTCGCCGCGGTCGGCGGGGCGGTAGCCGGTGAGGGCGCGCAGCAGGGTGGACTTGCCGGAGCCGGACGGGCCGATCACCGCGACCAGGGACTTCTCCGGGACGGAGAAGCTGACGTCGTTGAGCAGGACCTTCTTGCCGCCCTTGAAGTCGACCTCGACGCTCAGGTGGTGGGCGGAGAAGGAGACGGCGCCGTTGTCGACGAACTCCTGGAGCTGGTCGCCGACCAGCACGAAGGAGGAGTGGCCGACGGTGAGCCGGTCCTGCGGGCCCATCAGCTGGCGGCGGGTGGGCTGGCCGTTGAGGAAGATCCCGTTGTGGCTGCCGAGGTCGACGATCTCCCAGCGGCCGTCCGGGAGCTGGCGCAGCTCGGCGTGGTGGCGGGAGACCTGGAGGTCGGAGACCACGATGTCGTTGTCGAGCGCGCGGCCGATCCGGATGGTGCGGCCGCCGGCCAGGCTGCGGATCATCGTCGGGTTGCCGAGCCCGCCGACCGGGGCCGGGGCGCCCTGCTGGGGGTGCCCGCCCTGCTGGGGGTGCCCGCCCTGCTGCGGCACGGGCGGCTGCTGGAACTGCTGCTGTACGGGCGGCTGCTGCACCGGGGGCTGCTGCTGGAACTGCTGCGGCGCGGGCTGCTGCTGCACCGGCGGCTGCTGGAACTGCTGCTGCACGGGCGGCTGCTGCGCGGGCTGCTGCTGGAACTGCTGCGGCGCGGCGGCCTGCTGCTGGGGGAAGCCGGGGCGCGGGGTGGGGGCGTCCCAGCCCTGCGGGATCGGCTGCTCCACCGGCGGCGGCCGGTGGCCCTGCGGCGCGGCGGCCGGGCCGGGGCCGTACTGCGGCTGCTGGAACGGGGCCTGGCCCTGCTGCGGGCCGGGGGCCCGGCTGGTGGCGGCCTCGTGGATGCCGCCCTGCGGGGCGGCGGCCGCGGCGGGCGCCGTGAAGGCGAGCCGGGGCCCGTTCTGGCCGTTGCCGAGGTGCACGACGGTGCCGGGGTGGAGGGCGCTCTGCGCGACCCGGGCCCCGGCGACGAAGGTGCCGTTGGTGGAGCCGTGGTCGGCGAGCTGCCAGGTGGCGCCGTCGAAGCTCAGGCTGGCGTGCCGCCAGGAGACCCGGGCGTCGTCGAACGGGAAGTCCGAGGCCGGGTCACGGCCGATGGTGTAGGCGCGGCCGGGTTCGAGTACCCGCTGCCGGCCGTCGATTTCTACTACGAGTTGCGGCAACTCTCCGCCCGCCCCGCTCTCCGGTCCCCCAGGATGTTGCATCTGACAGGGGGATCATTCCAGCCCCGCGGGTGTGCTCGGTAGTCGGGCCGCCGTTCTGTGACCGCCCGGCGACCGGCCCGGGGTCGCGGCGGGACGTTTCGGCGGGTGCCGCGGGCGCTGTCCCGCCTCGCGGGCGGTGTCCCACCTCGCGGACGCCCCGGGTCGGGGCGGCACCGGGCCGGGTAGCGTGGGGGTCACCATGAACGCAACCGATCAGGCCGCTCAGGCCCTTTCCGCCGCGCCGCCCGTGAGCACCGACGCCGAGCGCACGCTGCTGGTCAAGGTGTTCGGCAAGGACCGCCCCGGGATCACCGCGGGCCTGTTCGACCGGCTCGCCGGTTTCGGCGTCGAGGTGATCGACATCGAGCAGGTGGTCACCCGCGGCCGGATAACGCTGTGCGCGCTGGTCACTCCCCCGGCGGCGCCGGGCGCGGAGGGCGCGCTGCGGGTGACGGTGCACCGCTGGGCGGAGGAGCACAAGCTCCAGGCCGAGATCATCTCCGGCACCGGCGACAACCGTGCGCGCGGCGAGGGCCGTTCGCACGTGACGGTGCTCGGGCACCCGCTGACGGCGGCCGCGGTGGCGGCGCTGTCGACCCGGGTCTCGGAGGCCGGCGGCAACATCGACCGGGTCTTCCGACTCGCCAAGTACCCGGTGACGGCCGTCGAGTTGACCATCTCGGGAGTGCCGACCGAAGAGCTGCGCGCGGTGCTGGCCGCGGAGGCGGCGGCCCAGCGGGTGGACATCGCGGTGGTGCGGTCGGGCCTGCACCGACGGGCCAAGCGGCTGATCGTGATGGACGTGGACTCCACGCTGATCCAGGACGAGGTGATCGAGCTGTTCGCGGCCCACGCGGGCTGCGAGGAGCAGGTCGCCGCGGTGACCGAGCAGGCGATGCGCGGCGAGCTGGACTTCGCCGAGTCGCTGCGCGCCCGGGTGGCGCTGCTGGCCGGGCTGGACGCGGCGGTCACCGAGAAGGTCCGCGCCGAGGTCCGGCTGACCCCGGGCGCCCGGACGCTGATCCGCACCCTGAAGCGGCTGGGCTACCAGGTGGCGATCGTCTCCGGCGGCTTCACCCAGGTCACCGACCACCTGGTGGAGCGCCTGGGCCTGGACTTCGCGGCCGCCAACACGCTGGAGATCGAGGACGGGAAGTTCACCGGCCGGGTCACCGGGGAGATCGTCGACCGGGCGGGCAAGGCCCGCTGGCTGGCCCGGTTCGCCGAGCGCGCCGGGGTGCCGCTGGAGCAGACGGTGGCGATCGGCGACGGCGCCAACGACCTGGACATGTTGAACACGGCCGGCCTGGGCGTCGCGTTCAACGCCAAGCCGGTGGTCCGCGAGCAGGCCGACACCGCCGTGAACGTGCCGTTCCTGGACACCGTGCTGTACCTGCTCGGGGTGACCCGCGAGGAGGTCGAGGCCGCCGACCAGCTGGACGGCGCGCCCACCGGGGACTGACCCGCGGGAACACGGCGTGAGGGGCGGGACCCGCGGGTCCCGCCCCTCCTGCGTTCAGTCCTGCGG
>NZ_JBHUWH010000582.1:0-4353 GCF_042670125.1 Kitasatospora sp. NPDC057198
CCAGTCCACCGGGGCGCCGTTGACGTACGCCTCGGCCAGCGAGGTCAGCAGGCGGGTCGCGCCGCCGTCGTCGCGGCGCAGCGTGCCGCAGACGGCGGCGGGGACGGTGCCGGTGCCCGCCTCCTCGGCGACCTCGGCCAGGGTGTCGTTCGTCGCGCCCAGCAGGACCGGGTGGGGGGTGACCTCGACGAACAGCTGGTGGCCCTGGGCGGCGAGGGTGCGCACGGCGCGCTCGAAGTGGACGGTGGCGCGCAGGTTGGCGTACCAGTACCCGGCGTCGAGTTCCTCGCCGGTCAGGGTCTCGCCGCTCATCGAGGAGACCATCGGGACGCGGCCGCGCCGCGGGGCGACCTCGGCGAGGACCTCGCGGATCTCCTGCTCCAGGCGCTCGACCTGGGCGCAGTGCGAGGCGTAGTCGACGGCGACCAGCTTGGCGCGCACGCCCTCGGCCTCGAACTCGGACTTCAGCTCCTCCAGTGCGTCGGGCTCGCCCGAAACCACCACGGCCGCAGGGCCGTTGACGGCGGCGAGGGAGACCCGCTCACCGAACCGGGCGATCCGCTCCTGGACGGCCTCGGCGGAGCGGGAGACCGACAGCATGCCGCCGAGCCCGGCCAGGACCTTCAGCGAGCGCGAGCGCAGCGCCACCACCCGGGCGCCGTCCTCGAGCGAGAGCATGCCGGCGACGGTGGCGGCGGCGATCTCGCCCTGCGAGTGGCCGACGACGGCGGTGGGCTTGACCCCGGCGGCCTCCCAGACGGCCGCGAGCGACACCATCACCGCCCACAGCGCGGGCTGCACCACGTCGGCGGCCTTCAACTCCGGCTCACCGGCCAGCACTTCGTCCAGTGACCAGTCCACGAACGGCTCCAGCGCCGCCGCACACTCCGCCAACCGCGCCGCGAACACCGGGCTCACCGAGGCCAGTTCACGCCCCATGCCCAGCCACTGCGACCCCTGGCCGGGGAAGACGAACACCGGGCGGACGCCCGCACGGGCCGTGCCCGAGACGACCGCGCCCGAGGGCACGCCCGCCGCGAGGGCCCGCAGGGCGGCGGCCGGGTCGTCCCCGACCACGACGGCCCGGTGGTCGAAGACCGAGCGGGTGGTCGCCAACGACCAGGCCACGTCCGCCGGTTCGAGCCCGGGGCGGGCGGTGACCCAGTCCGCGAGCCGCTCCGCCTGGGCGGCCAGGCCCGGCGCCGAGCGGCCGGAGACCAGCCAGGCGGCGGCGTCCGTCAGCACCTTCGCGGGGGCCGGGGCCTGCGGGGTCTCGACCTCCTCGGGGTCGGCGACGGCGGCGTCCCCGGTGGGGGCCTCCTCGACGATGATGTGCGCGTTGGTGCCGCTCAGGCCGAACGAGGAGACGCCGGCCCGGCGCACCCGCTCGCCCGCCGGCCACGGCACCGCCTCGTTGAGCAGCCGGACGTCGCCGGACTCCCAGTCCACGTGCGGGGACGGCTCGTCGGCGTGCAGCGTCCTGGGGAGCTGCTCGTGCTGGAGCGCCAGCACCATCTTGATCACGCCCGCCACGCCGGCGGCCTGCTGGGAGTGGCCGATGTTGGACTTCACCGAGCCGAGCCACAGCGGCCGGCCCTCCGGCCGGTCCTGGCCGTACGTGTTGAGCAGGGCCTGCGCCTCGATCGGGTCGCCCAGCGTGGTGCCGGTGCCGTGCGCCTCCACCGCGTCCACGTCGGCGGCGGACAGCCGGGCGCTGGCCAGGGCGGCGCGGATGACGCGCTGCTGCGAGGGGCCGTTGGGGGCGGTGAGGCCGTTGGAGGCGCCGTCCTGGTTGATCGCGGAGCCGCGCACCACGGCGAGCACCGGGTGCCCGTTGCGGAGCGCGTCGGAGAGCTTCTCGACGACGACCATCCCGGCGCCCTCGCCCATGCCCATGCCGTCGGCCCCGGCGGAGAACGCCTTGCAGCGGCCGTCCTCGGCGAGGCCGCGCTGCCGGGAGAAGCCGACGAAGCCCATGGTGGTGGCCATCACGGTGACGCCGCCGGCCAGGGCCAGCGAGCACTCGCCGGCCCGGACGGCCTGGCAGGCCAGGTGCAGGGCGACCAGCGAGGACGAGCAGGCGGTGTCCACGGAGACCGCCGGGCCCTGGAGGCCCAGCAGGTAGGAGATCCGGCCGGACATCACGCTGGCCGCGCCGCCGGTCATCAGGTGCCAGTCGAGGCCCTCCATGTTCTGCAGCGACTGGTGGGAGACGTAGTCGGACGGGGCGACGCCGACGAACACGCCGGTCTGCGAGCCGCGCAGGGCGGCCGGGTCGACCCCGGCCCGCTCCAGCGCCTCCCAGGAGGTCTCCAGCAGCAGGCGCTGCTGCGGGTCCATGGCGAGCGCCTCGCGCGGCGAGATCCCGAAGAAGTCGGCGTCGAAGCCCGCCGCGTCCTGCAGGAACCCGCCCTCGACCACGTACGAGGTGCCCTGGTGGTCCGGGTCGGGGTCGTAGACGCCCTCGGTGTCCCAGCCGCGGTCGCCGGGGAAGCCGGAGATCGCGTCCCCGCCGGCGGCGAGCAGTTCCCACAGCTCCTCGGGGGTGGTCACCCCGCCCGGGTACCGGCAGCTCATGCCGACGATCGCCAGGGGTTCCGACGCCGCCGCGACCAGCCGGCGGTTGCGCTGCCGGAGCCGCTCGGCCTCCTTCACGGAGGCCCGCAGCGCTTCCAGGAGCTTGTCGGCCTGTCCGGTCATCGCTGCCTCCACGCATCGAGCTTCATCGTGATCACTCCGACTCGCCGTCGAGGGCCAGCCGGATCAGGCTGTCGGCGTCCAGCGCGTCGATGTCGCCCTCGCCGTCCCGCTCGCCGCTCAGGGCTTCGTCGCGGACGTCGGCGAGCCGCATCAGCGCGTCCATCAGTCCGGCGTCGCGGAACCTGGAGAGCGGGACGGTCGCGAGCGCCTTGCGCAGTTTTTCCTCGGCGCCGCCCTGCTCGCCATGTTCAACCGGCTCGGGCAGCAGCTTCTCCCGCAGCAGGGCGGCGAGTTCGGTGGGGTTGGGGTGGTCGAAGACCAGGGTCGCGGGCAGCCGCAGGCCGGTGGCGGTGCTGAGCCGGTTGCGCAGTTCGACCGCGGTGAGGGAGTCGAAGCCCAGGTCGGTGAAGGCCCGGGTGGACTCGATCGCGTCGGCGGAGGCGTGCCCCAGGACCGCCGCGACGTGCGAGCGGACCAGGTCGGTCAGCAGCCTGGTGCGCTCCTCCTCGGGCTGCCCGGCGAGCTGCCGGTGCAGCGAGTCCGCGCCGGCGGTGCCGGCGGCGGCGCTGCGCCGCCCGGTGCCGCCGCCGACCAGGGCCCGCCAGATCGGCGGGACGTCGGCGCTGTGCCCGGCACGGGCGCGCAGTCCGGCGAGGTCGAGCTTGGCGGGGACGAGGAGCGCCTCGTCGCGCCCGAGGGCGAGGTCGAGCAGGGCCAGGCCCTCGTCCGCTCCGAGGGCGGCGATGCCGCCCCGGTTGATCCTGGCCCGTTCGGAGTCGCTGAGCCGTCCGGTCAGGGCGCTGGCCTCGGCCCACATGCCCCAGGCGAGCGAGGTGGCGGGCAGGCCGGCGGCGCGGCGGTCGGCGGCGAGGGCGTCCAGGAAGGAGTTCGCCGCGACGTAGTTGCCCTGGCCGGGGCTGGAGAAGGTGGCCGCGGCCGACGAGAACAGCACGAAGTGGTCGAGGTCGTCGGTCAGTTCGTGCAGGTGCCAGGCGCCGTCGGCCTTGGGCCGCAGCACGGTGGCGATCCGCTCGGGGGTGAGCGAGGCGACGGTGGCGTCGTCCAGCACGCCCGCGGTGTGGATCACGGTGCGCAGCGGGCGGTCGGCGGGGATGCCGGCCAGCAGCGCGGCGACCTCGGCGCGTTCCGCGGTGTCGCAGGCGACCACCTCGACGGGTGTTCCGGCTTCGGCCAGTTCGGCGGCCAGCGCGGCGGCCTCGGCGGCCTCCGGACCGGAACGGCTGGTCAGCAGCAGGGCCTCGGCGCGGCCGGTGGCGGCCAGGTGGCGGGCCACCAGCCCGCCCAGGGTGCCGGTGCCGCCGGTGACCAGCGCGGTGCCCCGGCGTGGGGCGGACGGGTCGGCGGGCAGGGTCAGCACCAGCTTGCCGGTGTGCCGGGCCTGCTGCATGTGGCGGAACGCCTCGCGGGCCCGCCGGACGTCCCAGGCGCGGACCGGGAGCAGGCTGAGCTCGCCGGCGGTGAGCAGGTCGACGATCCGGCCGAGCATCGTGCCGAGCAGGTCGGGTCCGGCCTCGGCCAGGTTGAAGGGCCGGTAGGCGACGCCGGGGTGCGCGGCGGCCAGGGCGGCCGGGTCGCGCAGGTCGGTGCGGCCCATCTCGACGAACGTGCCGCCACCGGGCAGCAGCCGCAGCG
>NZ_JBHUWH010000583.1:0-4344 GCF_042670125.1 Kitasatospora sp. NPDC057198
CCCCCACCCGGTGGGGGCCGGCCCGGCCGGACCGATCAGCCGAACGCCGTCTGGATCCGCGAGCGGTCCACCCGGTAGGGGTCCGGCTCCTGGTCCAGGCCGATGTCGTTCAGGAACTCGCCCTTGATCGCGTTCTGGTTGGTCTCGTCGTGCCAGGCGTCCTTGGCGACCCCCGCCGCCGTCTGCCCGGCCGCCTTGAGGTTGCCCTTGAGGGTGCCGTCCCCGACCTGGACGCCGTCGCGGTCGCCCTTGTCCATCCCCATCCAGTCCTCGACCTGGTCCTGGGCCCAGGACTCGGCCTTCTGGGCGGCCTTGTCGGTGAGTTTCTGGGCGTACTTGGCGGCCTTGGTCCCGTCCTCCTCCAGCGTCCGGAGCTTGTTGAAGGTGCTCTCGACCTTCTCCATCTTCTCCATCACCTTGGCGATGTCGCCGATGCTCCGGGTCGCCTTCACCGCCTTGCCCATCTCCTGCAGGGCCTTCAGCAGCTCCTCCAGCGCCCTCGCCAGCTTGTTGGACACCTGGGCCACCCGGGCGATGAAGACGCCGATCTCCGCCTCGTCCAGGATCGCGCCGACCACCGCGGCCGCGCCGAAGGTGACCACCGTCAGCACCGCCTCCGCGGCCAGCGACACGATCAGCGACTCGATCGCCTCGGTGATGATGTCGATCACCATCCCCTCGGCCACCGCGCACTCCTGCGCGGCCGAGTTGATGATCTGCGCGGTCTGCATCATCTCTTCGGCGGTCTGGTCGAGCGCGTCCGCGACGTCGCCCATGTGACCGCCGAACGCGTCGCTCGCCGACCCCGACCAGCTCTCCGCCACCGGCATCACGCCGGAGCGCAGCTCCGCCGCCACCGACCGCACCGCACCCGCCTGGGCCTGCCACTCCATCGTGGCGTAGTTCAGCTCGTCCAGCTTGCCGGTGACCTTCTCCAGCGCGTCCAGCAGCCCGGACTGCTCCAGCGCCTCCACCACCAGCCCGTCGATCGCGCCGCTCAGGCCGCCGCGCGACTTGTGCTGCGCCTCCTCCAGTTGCTGGATCTTCTCCTCGACCTGCGCCTGCGCCCACGCGTACGCGTCGCTGCGCCCGGCCAACATCCCGGCCGCCGGTCCTCCGAGCCGTCCGGGCTGGGTGGTGATCGCGCCGCCGAACCCGCCGCCCGGCGACACGTACGCGGGCTGGGTGCTCCAGCCCTCCGGCCCCATCGCGTCGGAGCCCGGTCCGGGCTGGGTGGTGGGGCCGAGCAGCCGCGCCTGGTCCATCACGGCGTGGGCCAGGCCCGCCCCCACCGGAGCCTCCTCCTCGCCCTCGCCCCCGCCCTCCCCCTCGCCGGAGGATCCGAACACCTTGTCGGCGGCCCAGTCCCCGGCCTTGCCGCCGAAGTTGCCCGCCGCACTGGCGGCGAAGTTCTTGGCGCTCTCCGCGGCGGTGTCCTTCAACCCCTGCCCGAGCCCGCCGCCGAACCACTTCGACCGGTCCGGCTCGACCGGCTCCTCCACCGGGGCCGCGGGCTCGGCGGCCCCGGCATGCCTCGACCCGGTGCGGATCGTGCTCGGATCCCCCACCCTCGGCGCCGGCCGGCCGTCGTCCACCGTGCTCGGGTGGGTCACCGTCGGCTGACTGCTGGTGCTGTGCGAGGTGCTGGTGCCGCTGTGCGAGGTGCTGGTGCTGTGCGAGGTGCTGGTGCTGTGCGAGGTGCTGGTGCTGTGCGAGGTGCTGCCGCCACCACCGCCGCCACTGCTGCGCGAACCGCTGCTCCGCATCACCGACCACCCCCCATGGTGCCGGCCACGTACTCCTCGTGGTCCGTGTAGTTCCGCGACACCCCCGCCAGCCCCCGCGAGGTGCCGTTCACCGCGTTGCCGAGCAGCCCGACGTTCTCGTGGCTGGCGCCGGCGTGCTCCTGGTACGCCGTCGCCAGGTGCTGGGCGTTCGGCAGGTGCCCGAACGCGTCCGACGAGATGGTGATCGCGGCGGTGGCCGCCGCGATCCGGTTCAACTGCTCGGCCTGCTCGGCCAGCAGCGACGAGTAGCGGTCGAGCACACTGGGCTCGACCTCAAACCCGTTGTCCCCCATGGCAGTTGCCCTTCTCCGTCGTGTCTTCGTACATCCATCCGACAGGCCGGTCATCCTACTGATCCGCATGCAAAGGACGAGCAAACCAATGTCCGAAAAGGACTGACGTGACAGCTGTTGCACCCTCAGAATGGCCTTGATTCCAGGGGGGTTCGCATGAGTGGACGACAGAAGGCATTCCTCGCCGGGCTGGTGGCCGCGATCGCCGTCGCGGCGGCGGCACTACTGCTGTGGCCCGCCGCGAAGCAACCCGCCGCCGCCCCGCCCCCGCCACCGGCGTCACCGTCCCCCACGCCCAGCCCCAGCCCGTCGAAGACCTACCCGTACCCGTTCTACCCGCCGGGGACGTGCCTGGTGGTGCCGTGGCTCAGCAAGGTCACGACGACCGGGGTCGTCCCGTGCGACCAGCCGCACGACTCCGAGACGATCTCCGTCGTGGTGCTGCCCGAAGGGCTGACCGACGACGGCGCGATCGTCCAGGCCACCCTGCGGCTCTGCAAGGACGAGTACACCGCCGTGAAGCAGCGGCAGGGCGGTACGACTCCGTACTACAACAGCCCGCTCTCCCCCGGCGCCCAGTACTACCGGCAGGGCTTCCGGGAGGCGAGCTGCGCGGTGACCGTCAGCAACCAGAACGACGACCGCAAGCTGACCGCCCCCCTCCACTGACGCCGTAGGCTGGGTGCATGGCGAGTCTTGCGCAGGGTGAACGGGCCCGGTTGAGTCGGTTGTTGGCGGCGGCGGGGCCCGAGGGGGCGACGCTGTGCGAGGGGTGGGCCGCGCGGGACCTGGCGGCGCACCTGGTGGTGCGGGAGGGGCGGCCGGACGCGGCGGCGGGGATCCGGGTGGGGGCGCTGGCGGGGTGGACGGAGCGGGTGCAGGGGGAGGTGGCGGGGCGGGGGTACGAGGGGCTGGTGAAGTCGTTCCGGTCGGGGCCGCCGGCCTTCTCGCCGTTCAACCTGCCGGGGGTGGACGCGGCGGCGAACCTGGTGGAGTTCTTCGTGCACGCGGAGGACGTCCGCCGGGCGGTGCCGTTCGAGCCGGAGCCGCTGTCGCCGGAGCTGGCGGAGGCGCTGTGGAAGCGGCTGCCGGCGGTGGCCCGGTTCGGGGACGCGAAGTCGCCGGTCTCGTTGCGGCTGGTGCACCCGGACGGCCGGGAGGCGCTGGTGCGGCGGCGGGGGACGCCGGTGGTGACGGTGCGCGGGGAGCCGGGCGAGCTGGTGCTGTTCCTGTACGGGCGGGGCGCGCGGGCCGCGGTGGTGGCGGAGGGGGTGCCGGAGGCGGTGGAGACGCTGGGGCACGTGCTGCCGCTGCCGCCCCGGGGCTGACGGCGCGTCGGCCCGTTCTGCCCGGTCGGTGTGCCAGCCTGGCCGTGACCCGACGGTCCGACGACCCCGTCCCCGCACGTCCAGGAGCGCGCCATGGTGAGCACCGTCCCCCGGCCCGGTACGCCGAACCGGATCGACCTCGGCAGTCCGGACCTCGCCGAGTCCGCGCTGTTCTACGGTGCGGTGTTCGGCTGGGAGCCGG
Source organism: Kitasatospora sp. NPDC057198 (assembly GCF_042670125.1). NCBI lineage: Bacteria > Bacillati > Actinomycetota > Actinomycetes > Kitasatosporales > Streptomycetaceae > Kitasatospora > Kitasatospora sp. NPDC057198. The sequence continues at coordinate 3,611 of NZ_JBHUWH010000583.1, forward strand.
AGCCGGCCGGCCCGGGCGGCCGCGGGTTCTTCCGTTCCGGGGGCCGGCGGGTGGCGTCGCTGGGGCCGCTGTCGGAGGCGGAGGCGCTGCCGTCCTGGACGGTGTGCTTCCGCACGGCGGACGCGGACGCCGTCGCGGCGGCGGTGGAGCGCGCGGGCGGCACGGTGTCAGCCCGGCCGGCGGGGCTGCCGGGGCAGGGGCGCTCGGCGCGGTTCACGGATCCGCTCGGCGGCCGGTTCGGGGTGTGGCAGTCCGAGGGGGCGGCGGAGGTCGTGGCGGGGGCGGCGGGCGGGCCGGGCACGCTGTGCTGGGCGGAGCTGCGCACGCCGGACGTGCCGGGGGCGCTGCGGTTCTACCGGGGCCTGTTCGACTGGCGGGCCCGGCCCTCCGAGCTGCCGGGGGTGGAGTACACGGTGCTGGGCCCGGCGGAGGGCCCGGAGGACTTCGGCGGGGCCACCGGCGTGCACCCGCGGGTGGACGTGGGCTGGCTGGTGCACTTCGCGGTGGCGGACGCGCTGCTGGCCACGGACGGGGTCCGGCGGGCGGGCGGCAGCATCCTGGTCCCGCCGGAGCCGGTCCCGGCGGTGGGCCGGATCGCGGTGCTGGCGGACCCGTTCGGCGCGCAGTTCGCGATCCTGGAGCCGGAACCCCGCCGGTAGCGCACCGGCGGGGTTCCTGAGCGGCCGTCAGCGGACGGGGTGCCCGGTGGCCCGGAGTTCGTCCTTGACCTGGCC
>NZ_JBHUWH010000584.1:0-4338 GCF_042670125.1 Kitasatospora sp. NPDC057198
CCTCCGGAGAAGGAGGCGGGCCCGGCCGACGGTGTCAGCAGGGGATGACGGTGTCGAGCTGCACCGGGTCGGCACCCAGCGGGTAGGAGGACACCGAGAAGCTGCCCCGGACGGGAGCGTCGCAGGGGACGGTGCCGACGACGCCGCCGACCTGCTGGTTGGAACCGGTGAACAGGACGTACTGGTTGACCGTGCCGGCGGGGGCGGTACCGGTCAGGCTGACGGTGACGTCCTTGCGGTACGGCAGCGGGGTGCCGGGGGAGGGCGGGCCGGCCAGGGCGAGGGTGCCGTACAGCCGGACCTGGTCACCGGTCCGGTCCGCGCAGACGTACGTGGCCAGGCCGGCCTGGAGGGCGTACGGGCTGCACACGGTGGTGGTCTGCGGGACGTCGGAGGTGGTTGCCGCCGCCGGGACGGCGAGGGCCGCCGACAGGGCTGCCGCACCGGCCAGGGCGGCCAGGGGCTTGGTCATGAGGGTTCTCCCGTTGCTACGCCAGCCGAGACCTTCCCGGCTGTGCAATGTCATATTGCATCATCGATGGTGGCGGAAGGTGGCCGAATGGCCACGGAATGGAGTACTCCACCCAACGGAACGGTCTCGACCGTCCGGATCGAACCGGATTGTGTGATTTGCGCGGATCCGGGGCCCTCCCGCACCCTCTAGGCATGACCTCACCCGTGTACCGGGGCCCCGCCCTGCTGCTGGCCGACGGACTGGAGATCCCCGTCCAGGCCGAACTGACCGGCAACGTCCCGGAGATGGGCCTGCCCGGCTGGACCGGCGTGCTGGAGAGCGGCGACACCCGGTTCAGCGCCGGCAGCGTCCGCTCCGGCCGGCTGCGGCTGCCCGACGGCTGGGAGGGCGGCTTCGCGGTCATGCGCCGCCTGCTCGGGGTCTCCACCGTCTGGGTGCGCGGCAACGACGTCGAGGCGTCCCCCGCGGACTGGCCGGACGCGGCGCCGGAGCAGCCGGGCGCAGTGCGAGCCCGGCCGGACGGCGCGCGGACCGGGCCGGGGGGCGCCGGGGAGCGCCCCGCGACGGGCTGAGTCCGGTCCGGCGGGCGGGCGGATCCGGCGGGCGGGTCCGGCGGGCGGGCGGGTTCGGACGGTTGTCGGGCGATGCGGGTTCGTCAATTGATGACGATCAACCCATTGATGATCGTCGGCTCGCAGACGCGGATCCGGTCGACCGGCCAGCTGGTCAGCCGATCAGCCGATCAGCCTGTCGGCTTGATGGCGGGTCAGTCCGTCACCGGTCGGTCGTCCGCGTGCGCGCCGAACTCCGCCGAGCGGACCTCGGCGATCCGCTCGTGCCGGGCGATCCGGTCGGTCCAGGAGGCGTCGACGCCGAAGGCCGTGCCCGCGAAGCCCAGCCGTCCGATCGCCTGCGGCACCTCGGGGTCGCCCGGCGCCAGCAGCCGCACCGGTTCGCCGAGGGCGGTGGTGTACGGCGGGACGAAGTACTCGGGGGGCAGTACCGTCCGGGTGTGCACCAGGGCGGCGACCGCGACCACCGAACCGGTGCCCACCACCGCCTCCTGCAGCACGCCGGCCGAGGTGGCCAGGTAGCAGGCGCGTTCCACGGTGCAGCCCAGCAGGGTGGCGTGCGGGCCGACGAAGACGTGGTCGCCGACCAGTACCGGCTGGTCGGCGACCACGGCGGAGGCGCGCAGGACGGCGTTCTCGCACACCACCGCCGCCTCGCCGATCTCGATCCGCGAGCCCTCCGCGTCCAGCACCGCGCCGTACATCACCCGGGCGCGCGGGCCGATCCGGACATCGCCGACCAGGGTGGCCGTCGGCGCGACGTAGGCGGTGGGGTGAACCCGGGGGACGGCGCCGCGGTGCTCGAAGCGCAGGCCCTGCGCGTGTGTGGTCATGCGCGCGATCATGGCGCACCGCCGGCCGGCCGGCTGGCGGAAATCGGACACGGCAGCCAGCGCACTGCCCGAAGGTCCGAACCCCCGAACCCCCGAACCCCCGAACACCCGGAGGCCCGGTCGGTCGGGAGCCGGGAGCGGGGAGCCGGTATCCGGGTCGGGCCGGGCAAAGCTTGAGTGTGGTCCGAGGGCGAACCGGTGTCGCGGAGGGGGGTCGGCGCGCTACGGTCTGTGGTCTGGAGGTGGCCGATGGCGGAGCAGCAGACTTGCCCGGGGTGCGGCGGGGCGCGCGGGACGGAGAAGACGGAACACACGGTGGAGACCGATCCGCAGGGGAGGCAGCAGCCGGTGCGGCGCAGCTACTGGTCGCCGTGCTCGGTGTGCGGCGGCTCGGGGGTGGTGCAGCGATGAGGCTGCTCTTCGTCTGCCAGACGTGCGGCTGCCACTACCTGGTGCCGGTGGGCCTGGACTACCCGGACGGCGGTCGGGCCAGCGCCGTCTGGTGCTCGGCCTGCCAGCGCGCCGCCGTCGACCGCGGTGCCACCGAACCCGCCGAACTCGCGGCCGTCGCCGTGCTGTTGGCCGTCCGTGCGCTCAAGGCCGCCCTCGCCGCGCGGCCCGCCCCCGCCGAGGACGGCCGACCGGCCAGGCCCGACCGGCGCCCCAGTCGCCCCGCGATCAGCTCCCGGGGCCGCACCCACCCGGCCGCCGCCCGGAGCAGACTGGCCTGACGGTCCGGACGGTCCTGGCTGTCCGGACGGTCCCGGCTTTCCGGACGGTCCGGGTGGCGGGTCCCGTTCGGGCGGGGACGGGGCATCCGAATCGGAATGGAAGCGTCAATTTGCCACCTGGGCAATCCGGCTGGCGCGGTGTCAGCCGGACGGCGGGTCAGCCCGGGAGGTTCGGCAGGTCCGGTCCGTCGGGACGGCCAGTGCGGCCGGGGGAGGGGCGGCGGACCGTGCGCGGGCCGAGCGGCTCCGCGCCCAGGGCGGTGACGCGTCCGCGCAGTTCACGGTCGGCCGTCGCCACCAGCAGCCGGCGCCCCGGTGCGGACGCGGCCTCCGCTGCCACCAGTTCCACGATCCGGTCGTCACCGCTGCCCGGCGCCGACACCACCCGCACCCCCGGAACCCCGGTCACGTCGCGCGCCGCGCCCTCCACCACCAGCACCACCTCCAGCGGCCCCGGCACTCCGGGCACCCCGTCCGCCGCCGCCCCCACCAGCGCGTCACGCAGCCGTTCGGCCGCGCCCAGGCGGTCCCGCCACCACCCGTCCGGGACGGAGCCGACCACGTTGGCCCCGTCCACGACCAGCAGCGGGAGGGGTGCTCCCGGGCGTCCGTCCACGTCTCGCTCCATGTCTTGCCGCGCGTCCCGCGGCGCGTCCGGCCGCACGTCTCGTTCCACGGCCGTCAGCCTGTCACGGCAGGCCGCCGGGTGCGGGCCGGGCACGGGACGAGCACGGGCCGAGCACGGGGCGGGGAATTGCGGAGGCGGAAAATTGCGGAGGTCGGGAAAAGGTCGGGTAAAGGCCGGGCGCGGACCATGGTGCAGACCAAGTTTCGGAGGACGGTATTGTCTCTGCGGCAAACTCGCACGTGCATTCGTTTCTGATCGGATCCCCCCTCCATGAACCACGACACCATGGCCCACCTCGACGGCTTTCAGTACGGGTGGGTGAATCCCGTGGTGGCGTACCTCATCGCCTGCGTCGGGGCCGCCATCGGCCTGCGCTGCACCGCGCGGGCCATGACCCTGCGGCCGCAGAAGCGCTTCGGTTGGCTGGCGCTGGCCGCCGGGGCGTTCGGGTGCGGCATCTGGTCCATGCACTTCATCGCGATGCTGGGCTTCACGGTCGACTCCTCCAGCCTGGTCTACAACATCCCGCTCACCCTGCTCAGCCTGCTGGTGGCCGTCGTCGTGGTCGGCCTCGGCATCGGCTTCGTCGGCTACCGGGGCAAGAGCACCGGCACCCTGCTGATCAGCGGCCTGCTCACCGGCTGCGGCGTCGCCGGCATGCACTACATCGGCATGGCCGCGATGCAGGTCGAGGGCAAGGTCTCCTACGACACCCTGCTGGTCGTCGCCTCGGTGGCCATCGCTATCGCGGCCGCCACCGCCGCGCTGTGGATGACGCTCCACGTCAAGGGCCTGCCCTCCGCGCTCGGCGCCGCGCTGATCGCCGGTGTCGCGGTGGTCGCCATGCACTACACCGCGATGGCCGCCGTCGCCGTCGACCTCGACGGCCGCCCCCTCGGCGGCGGCACGCCCGCCTCGCAGTTCGTCCTGCCGCTGGCCGTCGGCATCATGGTGGTCCTCGCCGTCGCGGGCATCGCGATCGCCCTCTCCCCGCAGGACCCGGAGCCGGGCGAGGGCCCCGCGGTCGAGCCGATCAGGGTCGACCTGTTCGGACAGGAGCGCTACTGACGGCAGCGCTTCACGCCCCGCACCCCGCACC
>NZ_JBHUWH010000585.1:0-4332 GCF_042670125.1 Kitasatospora sp. NPDC057198
CCTGCCCGCCGGGGCCGCGGCGATGGGCCGGGCGGAGTTCCTGGCGTCCACCGCCTCGCTGGCCGACGACCCGGCGGCCGCGGCGGCGACGCTCGGGGCGCTGGCCCGGGCCTTCCTCGCGGTGGCGGACGCGGACGGCAGCGGCCGGGTCGACGCGGACGAGTTCTTCGCCTTCCAGCGCGGCCACTTCCCGCAGTTGCGCCGCAGCGACGCCGACGCCGCCTTCGCGCACCTGGACCGGGACGGCGACGGCGCGCTGTCCGCCGCGGAGTTCGAGAGCGCGATCATCGAGTACTGGACCAGCCGCGACCCGGCCGCCCCGGGCAACTGGTGGACCGGCAGCCCGCAGGGCGACCCGGCCCCCACCACGCTCTGACGGCTTCCCGGCCCGCCGGTGGGGGCCGGCAGAGGCGGCGGAGGCCGACGGAGGCGGCGGTTCCGGGTTGACCGGGCGCCCGCGCCCGGGGGAGCCTGACCGGCATGACGGAACACACCCCCGACGCTCCCGACGGCCCCTACGCGCTGGACGACCTGCTGGACGCGGCCCGCGCCGGTGCGGTCGCCCGGGGCCACAACGAGGTCACCACCGGGCACCTGCTGCTGGCGCTGCCCGGCCGGGTGCCGGGCGTCGAGCCCGGCGCGCTGGCGGAGGCGGTCGAGCAGGTCCTGGCGTCGCACACCTGGTCGCGCTTCCCCGTTCCGGCGGGCGAGTTCCCCCCGCTGTCCCGGTACGCGGGCGACGTCCTCACCCGGCTGGCCGGCGACGGGCCGGGCCCGCTGGCGGCGCGCCTGCCGCTGGCTGTCCTGGAGTGCGAGCCGACCGGGCCGGGCCGCCTGGCGCTGCACGCGCTGGGCCTGACGACCCGGCGGGCGCACCGCGAACTGCTCAGCGCGGCGGCCGGCTGACCTCCGACGCCCCCGCTGCCCGGCCGGGCCGCGCCACCGGCCGGCCGGGGCGGCGAGCACCCTCGGCGAAGCCGTCCGGCCCGTCCGTCAGCGCGGCGGCCGGCCGGCCTTCGGCACCCGGCTCGCGGCGCGTCTGCTCCCGGCGAGGTCGTCGACCTCCCGGGTGGTGAGGGCCTCGGCGACGGGCAGGCCGGTACCGGCCGAGGCGGCGAGTCGTTCGCGGACCTCGCGCGGGGTGCGCGGCCGCCAGCCGGGCCCGTCGCAGCAGCCGGACGCGAACCGGACGCCGGACTGCAGCAGCGCGGTGAGCGCCCGCCAGGCGGCGGTGTCGGAGCGGCGCGGGACGTGCAGGTCCTGCCCGGCGTCGATCAGCGGGCCGCGACAGCGCGGGCAGGTCTCCGTTCGCTGCCCGTGCCGCTTGTAGGACGCCCGGCAGGGCAGGCACACGTGGTGCCGGCTGCCCGTCCCTCCTCGGAAGCACATGCCCGCATCCTGACGCACCGTCACCACCTGCGGCAACGCGTTTTCCGGCGTCCCGCCGGGGCTGCGGGGTGGATCGGGGCCGGGCGGGCAGACTGGCGGCATGAGCGCTTCCCGCACCCGGGGCACGGGCCCCGTTCCGCCGCCGCCGGACCACGACGAGGCGCACGGGGGTGGGCTGGGCGGGCGGTTGAACTGGTTGCGGGCAGCGGTGCTGGGGGCGAACGACGGTGTGGTGTCGACGGCGGGGCTGGTGGTGGGCGTGGCGGGGGCGAACGCCTCGTCCGCCGAGCTGCTGACCGCGGGTCTGGCGGGTCTGCTGGCGGGTTCGCTGTCGATGGCGGCGGGCGAGTACGTGTCGGTGAGCACCCAGCGGGACGCGGAGCAGGCGGCGCTGGCGCTGGAGCGGCAGGAGTTGCGGCTGACGCCGGAGGCGGAGCTGGCCGAGCTGGCGGGCCTGTACGAGGCGAAGGGGCTGGATCCGGAGCTGGCCCGGCAGGTGGCGGTGCAGTTGACCGCGCACGATGCGCTGGCGGCCCACGCGGAGACCGAACTGGGCATCGATCCGGACGAGTTGACGAATCCGTGGCACGCGGCGTGGGCGTCCTTCGCGGCGTTCACGGTGGGTGCGCTGCTGCCGCTGCTGGCGATCGTGCTGCCGCCGCAGTCGGTGCGGGTGTGGGTGACGGTGCTGGCGGTGCTGGCGGCGCTGGTGGTGACGGGCTGGGCGAGTGCCCGGCTGGGCGGGGCGGACCCGCGCCGGGCGGTGCTGCGCAACGTGCTGGGCGGCGGGGTGGCGATGGGCGTGACGTACGCGGTGGGGGTGCTGCTGGGGGCCTCGACGGGCTGAGCCGGGCCGGGCCGGGCGGGGTGCACGCGGGGAGTGCATGCGGGGGGGCACGCGGCGGGGTGCACGTGGGGGCCCGTACCGGGACGCGTGTCCGGTGCGGGCCCCCGGGGGGCGCGGGGTGGGTCAGTAGCGCAGGTCGGCGGCGATCCGGCCGGCGTCGGAGAGGGTGCCGTCGGGGACGAAGCTGACGGTGGCTCCGGTGTCGAGGGCGCGTTCGACGACCTCGTCGACGACGTCCTCGCGGGCGCCGTCCTGGCCGTCCTCGGCGGGGACGAGGTGGTCGCCGTCGTCGCGGGCGGTGGTGCGGAAGTTCTCCTCGACCACCAGCAGGGCGATCCGGCCCTCGGTGGCGGTCTGCCAGACCTCGTCGATCCCGGCGGCGAACGCCTGGCGGCCGCGGGCCTTGTCGAGGCGGGCGAGGGCGTCGGTGATCTCCTGGTCGGCGTGCGCGCGCAGGGCGGGTTCGACCACCTGGCGGACGGTCTCGGCGGTGCCCTGGGCGAGGCCACCGTGCGGGATCTGCGCGGTGGTGGCCTTGGTGATCGGGCCGACGGCGTCCAGCAGGGCGAGCGCGGGGGCGTCGCCGACCACGTACAGCGGGCGGGGGTCGGCGGCGAGGACCTTGCCGATCGCGGTGTCGGCCTGGCGCAGGAAGGTCTTGGTCTCCTCGTCGCGGAAGGTGCTGGGGGTGTCGCCGATGCGTTCCTGGCGTTCGGGGTCGGGGTTGTCGTAGGTGCGCACCAGCGGGAAGCCGTGGGCCTGCTCCTCGGTGACGCGTTCCTGGTTGCCGCCCCACAGGACCACCCGGTCGGCGGCGACCGCGAGCACCCAGTAGGGGCGTTCGGCGATCTGCGAGGAGACCAGGTTGCGGGTGAGGAAGGTGTCGGACAGGACCACCCGGGCGGGGGCGGTGCGGCCGAGTGACCAGACCTGGTGCTCGCCGGGCGCGACCAGGATCGCCAGGCCGTCCTCGGCGTGCACCAGGTCGACCTCGGCGACCGCCTTGTCGAGCTGCTCCAGGACGTTGATCCGGTCGGCGCGGGAGACCTCGGGGTCGGCCTGGACCTTCTCCTTCGCCTCCGCCACCAGGTTGCGCAGCCGGACCGGGTCCTGTGCGTTGTCCGGCTCGCGGCGGTGCGTGGGCATCAGGATGGACACCGCCGGATAGGGGCGGGGCCGACGCAGTTCGGCGAGGACGGCGGGGGTGAGGGCGGGGTGCATGGAGACCCTTTCCGAAGGCGGTTCGGCCTTCTGTGCGTGGACGCGCGAAGCCTGGCTGCTGCTCCCGAATGTCCCAAATGTACCTATTTGACCTCCGGGGCGTCGAACCGCCGGGCCGGACGGCGCTCCCGCCCGCGCCCCCGCTCGTACCCCTGCCCGCGGTCGCGGCGGCGGGCCCGGCCGCGGAGCGCCCGGTGGACGGCGAGCACGGCCGCCGCACCAATGGCGTAGCCGAGCAGGTCGGGCAGGTCGAAGGTGGTGCCCAGGAGCAGCCGGCTGAACCGGCTGTGCTCGCCGAGGTCGGCGGGCAGGCCGCTGGCCTGGAACAGTTCCACCGCCCAACTGGCGGCGAGCGCGGTGCCGGCGGCGGTCCACGGGCCGAGGCGGGGCGCGGCGGCCATCAGCACGGTGTGCAGCAGCGCGGTGTACAGCGCCCCACCGAGCAGGGCGGCCGCGGCGGCCGGCACCAGGGCGGGCAGGGCCAGTCCGAGCAGCAGCACCGCGCCCGCGCCCGCCAGCCAGCCGACCCGGGCCCGCCGCTCCCCCGGGCTCTCCGCCGAGCGCGGCGGGCCACCCCGAACGGCCTCCCGGGCGGCCTCCGGGGCGGCCTCCCGGGCAGCCTCCGGGGCGAGGGGTTGACGGTGCGTCACTTCCCGTTCCGGGGGCGTCCGGTGGCCTTCCGGACGGGGGTGCTGGCGGTGCGGCGGGCGCCGTTCGGTGGTGCGCATCCGCACAGCCCATCACACGGGGTGCGCGCGAGTGCCGCCGGGGCCGGTCCTGCGGCGGTGGCGTGCATCCGGCCGGGCGGTGCGGACGGCGGGACGGCGGTGGGTGAACTCCCCTCCGGCGCGCCGCGGGTGGTGGTCGGGCGGCCG
>NZ_JBHUWH010000586.1:0-4327 GCF_042670125.1 Kitasatospora sp. NPDC057198
GTGCGGCCTGGGCCGGGGCAGCCGGGGCGGCGGGGCTGGTGGTCTGGGCGAAGGGGTTGAAGTCCGGCGGCGGGACCTTGACCAGGCGGCCCTTCGGCTCCTCGTCCTCGACCGGCGCGGCCGTCGCGGCGACCGGCGGAGCGGGCTCCGGCTCCGGCTCCGGCTCGGGCTCGGGCACGAAGGCGGGCGCGGGGGCGGGCTCGGGGGCCGGGGTGGGCGCCGGGGCGGGGGTGGGCTCGGCCAGGGCGAAGGCGTCCGCGGAGGCCAGCACCGGGGAGCCGGTCGCTTGCGCGGGCAGGTCGCCGGGGGCCGGGGCGGCGAACGGGTTGAAGTCGGAGGGCGGCACTCGCACCGCCGTCCCCGACGGGCTCTCGGGCGGCTCGGGCGCCGCGACCGGCACCTGCGCCGGCGGAGCGGGCGGGGCGGTCGGCGCGGCCGGGGCGGTGGCGGCCGGGGCGGCGGCGGCCGGGGCCTGTGCGGGGACCGTCGCGGGCCGGGCCGGGTGGGCCCGGCCCACCGGGACCGGCGCCGGGGCCACCGACACGCCGTCCCAGGCGAGTTGGACGGTGCAGAGCAGGTCCGCGAACACCTCGGTGTACACGTCCCAGTCCTCGGTGTCCGAGGTGGTCATCTGGACGGTCAGCACGGTGGCCCCGTCCGGCATCGGCAGGAACGCCTCGACCGCGGTGCTCACCACCCGGCCGGACGGGCTCTCGTCCCGCAGCTCCTTCAGCGCCGGGACGGCCCGGGTCTCCACCAGCAGCGCCGCCGGACCGGCCGGCAGCAGCACCGTCCACACCTCGGCGTACGGGCGCTCGGTGGACAGGTCCACCGCGAGGTCCTGGATCGGCTGCGAGCACTGGACGGTCGACACCACCAGCGAGACCCGGGAGCGGCGGCCGTTGACCAGCAGCGCGCCGACGCCCGCGTAGGCGACGTTCGCCGCCGCGAACTGCTCGGCGAGCAGCGCCGCGACCACCGCGAAGTCGTTGCGCTCGGCCGGGGAACCGCCCGAGAACACCTCCTCGGCGGTCTCCGCCAGGTGGGCGGACAGCGCGTTGCCCGAACCCCGGACCGTCAGGGTGTGGAACGCGGGCGGCACCACCAGGCGCGCCTCCACCCCCGAACCGGTCGACAGCTCCTCGGGCGCGACGGTCGTCCGGGGCTCGGCGAGCGCGGCGAGGGCCGGGGTGAACCCGGCCAGGTCGTCGCCCTCCAGGCCGGTCGGCTCGGCGGACAGGCGCAGCGCGGACGCCGACGCCAGGTCGGTCAGGCCGAGCGCCGACGCACCGAAGCGGTTCGTCAGCACCGGCACGGCCTCGCGGCCGGCGGCGGCGTTCGGGCGGCGGAGGCCGGCCACCTCGACGACGGTGCCGAGCTTCCGCACGGCGAGCAGCCCGGGGCCGATCTGGCTGATCCGCAGGCCGAACAGGGCCTGGGCGGCGGGGTGTTCGGAGCGGCGGAACGCGGTGAGCGCCTCGGCCTGGTAGTGGGTGGCGCGGCTGCCGAGAAGTGCGGCGCACGCCGCGTCCAGCGTGGCCGTGATCCGGTCTGCGGCGGCGAAGCCGTCCTGCGTCATTCGCCGAGCCCCCTCGTTCTCGGGTGTGGACAGTTCAGCCACTTTTTATCAGACCCGACCGGCGGTGGAGGGTGGGTCTGGTTGGTGTGCGGTGGTTGGCGGGGGGAGGGACGGTGGCGGCGGGGGGAGGGCCGGGCGGACGGGTCACGGGGCGGGCGGGGCGGCGAGGTGGAGGAGGGAGTCGGCCAGGGCGGGGGCGGCGAAGGTGTCGGCGAGGTCGCGGACCAGGCGGGCGGTGGGGCCGTCGGGCTGTTCGGCGGCGAAGAACTCGCCCAGTACGGCGGCGAGTTGCCCGTCCCGGGTGGCGGCGACGGCGAGTGCGGCGACGAGTTCCTGGACGAGGTGCAGTTGCAGGGTTTCGACCGGGACGGGCTTGTCGGTGAGCCAGTCCAGCGAGCTGATCTCGGCGTTGGCGATCCAGGCGCGGACGGTGCGGCGCAGGACGGGGCTCGGGTCGGGGAGGCCGAGGTGCAGCAGGATCTGCTCCTGCGCGGCCCGCCGGACCTGGTCGATGACGGCGCCCGCGTCGGGGCCGGCGACGACCGGGCCGCCGCGCAGCAGGGCGGTGAAGCCCGCGGCGTGGGACTGCACGAAGTCGAGGTAGCGGCCCATGACGCGGTGGAGGCGCTCGGAGAGCGGGCCCTCGCCGGGTTCCTCGAAGCGTCCGGCCAGTTCCCGTCCGGCCCGGCGCAGGGCCTCCTCGTACAGGGCCTGCTTGCCGGGGAAGTAGTGGTACACCAGCGGGCGGGAGGCGCCCGCGGCGGCGGCGATGTCGTCGATCGAGACGTCCTCGGGCGCGCGGTCCGAGAACAGCTGGAGCGCCACCGCGATGAGCTGTTCGCGGCGCTCGTCGACGCTCAGCCGGCGGCGGGGCGCACGGGTGGCGGAGTGCTGTTCCTCCGCGCGGGGGGCCGCGGACGGCGTACGGGAAGCCATGCGGCCCACCCTAGGGCCTCCGCGGGCCGATCAGCCGATGCTGCGCAGGGCCAGGTAGCGGCGGTACGCCTCGCGGCCGTCGGGGACGAACTCCCAGGTGTCGAGGCGTTCGGCGAGCTGCTCCTCGGTCAGCCAGTCGTACCAGGCGACCTCGGACTCCTGCGGGTGCACCGGGCCGTCCCACTCGGCCTCGTGGACGTCGGACCACCAGTTGTGGCGGTCGCCGTCGCTGTACAGGAAGCGGAACAGCGGGCGGGTGCGGACGCCGCTGACGCCGAGTTCCTCCTCGGCCTCCCGGACGGCGGCCTCGGGGTAGCCCTCGCCGGCGCCGACCACGCCGCCGACGAAGCAGTCGTACGCGCCGGGGGCGAACGCCTTGGTGTCGGTGCGGCGGTGGGTGAAGATCCGGCCCCGCGGGTCGCGGACCAGGACGAAGACGCAGCGGTGGACCAGGCCGTCGCGGTAGACCTCGGAGCGGGGCGCGGTGCGCAGCACCCGGTCCTGCTCGTCGACCACGTCGAGGACCTCGTCGAGGTCGGTCGCGGGAGTGGTGGGGGAGGGGGCGGCCGAGGGGGTGGCGGGGGAGGGGTCGGGGGTCGCGGGGTTCTCCATGGCGCCCATTGTGGCGGGCGGCGGGGCTCCGCCGCGGTGCCGGGGCGGTGTCACCCGAAAGAGTTGGTATACGTAGCGGTCGGTCGGGGGATGAACCGGGCGAACCATCAGGAACCATCCCGAGGAGCCGAGTTGAAGAACCGCGCCGTCGTCCTGTCCGCCGCTGCCGCACTGGTCGCGCTCACCACCGCGCTGCCCGCCTCGGCGGCCCCCGCGCCCGCTGCCGAGTCCGTCCGCTCGGGCCTGGACTGCACCACCTGGATCCACAACAACGACCCGCTGTACGGAGGCGTCGACTGCACCAACAACACCGGTGGCCCGATCACCTTCCACGCCGACATCGTCTGCGGCTGGGCGCCGGACGTGACGGGCAACTCGGTGACCGCCTGGCCGGGGCAGACCCAGGAGTCCTCCGGCCACTGCGCCATCTACTCCTCCGGCATCGGCCACATCGGGTGGACGGTGGAGTGACGCCTTCGAGTGTTTAGGGTGGGCTGGTGGAGAACCAGCAGATCCGGGGTTTCGTGGCGGACGGCTTCGAGCCGGTCCGGGACGCGTTCGCGGGCAACTTCCGGCAGTACGGGGAGTTGGGTGCGGCCTTCGCGCTGTACCTGGACGGGCGGAAGGTGGTCGACCTGTGGGGCGGGGACGCCCGGCCCGAGGTCGGCGCGCGGCCGGATCCGGCGGTCGGCTGGCAGGAGGGGACGGCGCAGGTGCTGCGCTCCGTCACCAAGGGGCTGACCGCCGCCGCCGCGCTGCACCTCGTGCAGCGCGGGCTGCTCGACCTGGACGCGCCGGTGGCCTCGTACTGGCCGGAGTTCGCGCGGGCCGGGAAGGAGCGCGTCCCGGTGCGCTGGCTGCTCTCGCACCAGGCCGGGCTGCCCGCGCTGGACGTGCCGCTGCGGATCGAGGACGTGCTGGCCTGGGAGCCGGCGGCCGCGGCCGTCGCCGCCCAGGCCCCCGCCTGGGAGCCCGGCACCGCGCACGGCTACCACCCGCTGACCTTCGGCTGGCTGGTCGGCGAGGTGGTCCGGCGGGCCGGGGGCCGCAGCGTGGGGCGGTACTTCGCGGAGGAGATCGCCGCCCCGCTCGGCCTGGACCTGTGGATCGGCCTGCCCGCCGCCGCCTCCGGCCGGGTCGGCCGGCTGGTCGACCTGCCGGCGCCGGAGGCCGCCCGGCTCGGGCCGGGCGGGATGCGGA
>NZ_JBHUWH010000587.1:0-4327 GCF_042670125.1 Kitasatospora sp. NPDC057198
ACCGGGTCCGCGGCCCGCTGATCGTCGAGGGCGGCAACATCTGCTCCACCGAGGGCGCCCGGGAGAAGCTGCGCGCCGACGGCGGCCTGCTGGTACCCGGCGTGATCAGCAACATCGGCGGAGCCGGCTCCGCCGCGCTGGCCGTCACCCGGGTGGTGCCGTTCGAGCTGGAGGCCGGGGCCCGCAAGGCATGGGTCTTCGACTGGGTCGCCGACACCGTGCGGCGCAACACCCGCGACCTGCTGACCATCGCCGACTCCCGCGCCGGCGACCCGCTGCCGGAGCTGCTGGCCGAGCGCGCTGCGGCGCGCCGATGAGCGCCCCCTCCTCGGTCGCCGACCGGATGGCCGAGTTCCGCCGGCGCGGCTGGTGGCGGGACGAGACCTTCCTCGACGACCTGCGCCGCCAGGCCGTCGAGCGGCCGCGCAAGCTGGCGATAGCCGGCCGCCGGCTCGACGAGGCCCGCACCGACACCCTGGACTACGCCGAACTCTCCCGGCTCACCGACCGTTTCGCCGGCGCGCTGCTGGAGCTCGGGGTCGAGCGCGGCGACGTCGTCGCCGTCCAGCTGCCCAACCGCTGGGAGATGGTCCCGCTGATGTTCGCCTGCATGGCGGCCGGCGCGGTCATCTGCCCGATCGCCCCGGTCTGCCAGGAGGAGGAGCTGCGCCACCGGCTCGCCCTCACCGAGGCCCGGGTCTTCATCACCGTCGCCGAGTACCAGGGCTACCAGCTGGCCACCACCGTCCGCGACCTCAGGGACCAACTGGCCGTGGACCACGTGGTGGTGGTCGACGGGCACGCCCCCGAGGGCACCGTCGACTTCCACGACCTGTTCGTCGCCCGGCACTGGGAGAAGGAGCGGATGGGGCAGCTGGAGGGCCGGGCACTGCGCCCGGACGAGCCCTTCGTGATCCTCTTCACCTCCGGCACCACCGGCTTCTCCAAGGGCGTGGTGCACAGCCAGAACACCGTCCACTCCGGCGTGCGCGGCTACGTGGACACCTTCCTGCTCCGCGACGACCTGGTCGCGGTGGTCACCAACCCGATGGTGCACTACTCCGGCTTCGGCCAGGGCATCCTCGCCGCGGTCATCCTCGGCGGCACCGCGGTCTTCCAGGACGGACCCAACCACGCCGGGCTGCTCGACCTGATCGAGCGCTACCACGGCACCCTGCTCTACGGCCCGCCGCCGACCCTGTCCGGCATCGCCCGGGTGCAGCAGAACGACCCGCGCGACATCTCCAGCCTGCGCCACACCGTCACCGGTGCCGCGCCGGTGCTGCAGAGCCTGGTCGACGAACTGCGCGACACCCTGGGCGCCCGCACCTACTCGGTGTGGGGCATGTCCGAGTTCGGTCCGGTCACCATCAGCCGGCTGGACTACAACCAGAACTGGTCCGCGCACAGCCACGGCCGGCCGATCGACTCCATGGAGATCCGGATCGACGCCTGCCAGGACCCGACCAAGCGGGCCTCGGTCGGCCGCCTGCGGGTGCGCGGCGCCTCCCAGGCGCTGGGCTACTTCAAGCAGCAGGACGTCTTCGACGCCGAGCTCGGCGCCGACAGCTGGTTCGACACCGGCGACGTGGCCCGCGAGGACGGGCGCGGCGGCATACGGGTGCTCGGCCGGGCCAAGGACGCCATCATGCGCGACGGCATCGTGCTGCCGATGGCCGAGCTGGAGGCGGCCATCTCCGCCCACCCCCAGGTCGCCGAGGCGGCGATCGTCGGCCCCACCGGGCACATCGACGACACCATCCTGGTGGTCCTGGTGGCCCGCGACGACGACCCGCCGACGCTGGAGGAGATCCGCTCCCACCTGCGCGGCGCCGGCCAGGACGTCCGGTTCCTGCCGGAGCGCCTGGAGATCATGACGGCCCTGCCCAAGACCCTCACCGGCAAGGTCCGCAAGGTCGAACTCCGCAAGCTCTTCGCCGGCTGAACCGATCGGTCGACCGAGCCGACCAGGCCGACCGAGCCGACCAGGCCGGCCGACCGAGCCGGCCGACCGGGCAGCACGAACCCCGCCGCCTCGGCACCCGAGGCCCGATCCGTTGGAGCAACGCCATGCCCGAACCCGTACCGGTGACCAAGTCGGCGACGCTCGCCGCCGACGAGGCACTGGAACGTCGCCGGCAGGCCGGGGAACAGGTCATCTCCCTGGCCAGCGGCGAGATCGGCCTCCCCGTCCTGCCCGCCCTGCGGGCCAGGCTCGCCGAGGCGGCGGGCCGCAACGCCTACGGCCCGGTGGCCGGCAGCCCGGCGCTGCGCGCCGCCGCGGCCGGCTACTGGGGCCGCCGCGGCCTGCCCACCGACCCCGGGCTGGTGCTCTGCGCCCCCGGCAGCAAGCCGATGCTGTTCGCCCTGATGCTCGCCATCGGCGGCGACGTGGTGGTGCCGGTGCCCAGCTGGGTCAGCTACACCGCCCAGGCCCGGCTGGCCGGCGGCACCCCGATCGAGGTCCGCACCCGACCCGGCGAGGGCGGCGTGCCCGACCCCGCGCTGCTGCGCGCGGCCGTCACCGCCGCCCGCGCGGCCGGCCGCGACCCGCGCTGCGTCATCGTCACCCTGCCCGACAACCCCACCGGCACCGTCGCGGAACCCGACACCCTGGCCCTGCTCGCCGAGGCGGCCCGCGAACTCGACCTGGTCATCGTCTCCGACGAGATCTACTGCGATCTGGTCTTCGAGGGCGCCGACCGGGCGCTCTCGCCCGCCGTCTTCGCCCCCGAGCGAACCGTGGTGACCACCGGGCTGACCAAGAACCTGGCCGTCGGCGGCTGGCGGATGGGCGTCGCCCGGCTGCCCGACAGCCCGCTCGGCCGCGCGCTGCACCAGCGGCTGGAGGCCGTCGCCAGCCAGACCTGGTCCACCACCGCCGCCCCCGTCCAGGAGGCAGCCGCCTTCGCCCTGGACGAGCCGGCCGAGGTGGTCGAGTACGTCGCCGCCGCCCGCCGGCTGCACGCGACGGTGGTCCGCGCCGTCGCCGACAGGTTCACCGCGATCGGCGCCGACCTGGAGCCCGTCCGCTCCACCTGCTACCTCTACCCGAGCTTCGAACCGCTGCGCGCACACCTGCTGAGCACGCACCAGGTCACCGGAGCCGACCAGCTGGCCGCCCTCTTCGCCGAGCGCTACGGCGTGGGCCTGCTCTCCGGAACGGCGTTCGGCGAACCCGCCGACACGCTGCGGATCCGGGTGGCGACCAGCCGGCTGTACGGCGAGCACGACGCCGAGCGATCGGCGGCGATGACCGCCCAGGCCCCCCTCGAACTCCCCTGGATCAAGGCGTCCCTGGACCGTGTCGGCGACGTCCTGGACGACCTCGTCCGGTCGTCCGACCGCCGTCCCGCGGCCGCCGCTGACGTCTGACCCGGCACCACGCCCCGACCACACGAATCCTGGAGGCCCAGAAGCCATGTCCATCGTCAGCGAATACGAGTACCGGGGCCGGCGGTACGTCAGCTTCGGCATCGCCGCCGCCGGTGAGCCGCAGACCCTGCACCTGCTCCCCGAGGGCGGCCTGCGCGCCGCCCTGCTCGCGCAGGACGCGCCCGCCGCGCTCGCCGCCGCCGCCGAGGGCGCCCCGAGCCTGACCGTGACCGCCGGCGACCCCGAGCTGCGCCCGCTGCCCCCCCTGCTGCCGGCCGACAGCGGCACCGCGCTGGTCAGCGGCTTCCTCGGCACCCACAAGTCCAAGGAAGCCGCGATCGTCTCCTACGACGGCCGCCCGCCGGTACCGAAGTGGTTCTTCAAGGGCCTGGGCTCCTGGCTGCGCACCCCCGGCCAGCCGCTGGTGGTCCCCGAGGAACCGATCTGGCTGATCGAGGAGGCGGAGATGCTGCTGGTCTACGTCAACGACCAGCAGGGCGTCCCGCACTACGTCGGCTACAGCTTCGGCAACGACCTGTGCGACATCGGCCTGCACCGGATCGACCCCGGCTACACCCCGTCCGGCAAGCTCTGCGACACCGCGGTCTCGCCCTACCTCTTCCTGGGCGAGCCGCCGCGGGCCGCCACCGGCACGGTCACCATCGAGCGCGGCGGCGTGGCGGCCTGGGAGGGCAAGTTCGACTGCGGCGCCGACGCGCTCTGGTTCCGGGTCGAGGACCTGGCCGCGCGGGCCTTCTCCTTCCCCGCGCTGCGCCGCCCCGGACTGGTCAACTACCTGCTCACCGGGGCCGACCTGAGCAGCTTCCACGACAACTTCCAACTGCAGGACGGCGACCGCCTGGTCATCGAGGTCGCCGACCACGGCGCCGTCCTCTCGAACACCGGGCAGTACGGCGGGACGGCTTCGACGGCCTGACGGGCCGTCGGGAAC
>NZ_JBHUWH010000588.1:0-4310 GCF_042670125.1 Kitasatospora sp. NPDC057198
CCTTCCGGTCGGGGGCCCCGCCGTGCCGTCAGCCCTGGCGGGCCTTGAAGCGCGGGTCCCTGCGGTTGATCACGAAGGTGCGTCCGCGGCGGCGGACCACCTGCGCACCGGGCTTGGCCTTCAGGGAGCGGAGCGAGTTTCGGACGCGCATGGCGGGATCCTTCCCGGTCGTCGGGGCACTGCGTCCTGCAACGGGGAGGAGCCGCCCGCTATTCCTCGCGGACATGACAGACATCAGAGGTGGTACGGGTACAGCTCGGCGCACTCGCAGGGGACGGCGACCTCGATCCAGCCCGGCGGGGCGGACAGCTCGAGCAGGATGCTGCTGTCGCCGGTGCGCAGCCGGCCCGCGCCGTCGAACTCGCCGGTCAGCCGGAGGGTTCCGCCCTCGGTACGGACGGCGGGCGCGGCGAGGGCGGCGGGGCGGACGGTGGCGTGGTCCTCGTCGACCGTCCACTCGACGCGGTAGGGGCCGGGCGGGTCGGCCGGGTCGCCGCGCCAGAGGGCGCGGGCCGGGCCGTACGGGGTCTCGGCCTCGGCGAGCGGGGGCGAGCCGGGGTGCAGGCGGATCAGGCGGATCAGCACGGCCGGCCCTTCTCAGGTGAGCCGGGAGCCGGCGGCGGGGGCGGAGAGGGCGGCGGCCAGGTCGGCGGCGAGGTCGGCGGCCTCGGCCGGGTCGAGGGTGGAGACGGTGATCCGGATGCCGGGCGGGGAGGCGAGGCGGAAGCGGGAGCCGGGGGCGGTGACCCAGCCGCGGTGCAGCATCGCGGCGGCGGTGGCGGTCTCGTCGGGGACGGGCACCCAGACGTTGAGGCCGCTGGCGCCGTGCGCGCGGACGCCGTGCGCGGCGAGGGCGGCCAGCAGGGCGTCCCGGCGGGCGCGGTAGACGGGGGCGGGGACGGGCGGGCGGCGGCGCAGTTCGAGCAGGGCGCGCTGGAGCAGGTG
The DNA here is from genome assembly GCF_042670125.1 of Kitasatospora sp. NPDC057198. Taxonomy (NCBI): domain Bacteria; kingdom Bacillati; phylum Actinomycetota; class Actinomycetes; order Kitasatosporales; family Streptomycetaceae; genus Kitasatospora; species Kitasatospora sp. NPDC057198. Next base: position 946 of record NZ_JBHUWH010000588.1, read on the forward strand.
GCTGACCCATCCGGCGTCGAGCCGCTGGCGGCCCAGCACCCGGGCGACGGTGTCGGCGTCGCCGGCGCAGACGGCGACCCGCAGGTCGGGGCCGAACGCCTTGGCGGCGGAGCGCACCAGTGCCCAGTGCGCGACGGTGCCGGCGGCGAGGGACTGGAAGGGCTGGTCGACCATGCCGTGGCCGTGGTCGTCCTCGATCAGGACGGTGGCGGGGCGCCCGGCCAGGACGGCGCGCAGTTCGGCGGCGCGGGCGGGGGTGAGGGCGGCGCCGGTGGGGTTCTGGGCGCGGCTGGTGACGATCAGGGCGCGGGCGCCGTGGTCGAGGGCGGCGGCGACCGGGCCGGGCAGCGGCCCCTGGTCGTCGACCGGAACGGGGGCGGGGCGCAGGCCGAGGGCGGGCAGCAGGTCGAGCACGCTGCCCCAGCCCGGATCCTCGACGGCGACGGTGTCGCCGGGGCGCAGGTGGGCGGCCAGGACGCGGGCGATGGTGTCCAACGCGCCGGAGCAGACCGCGAGTTCGCCCTCGGGGACGCCGTCGGCGCGGAACTCGGCGCGGTAGTCGGCGAGCAGTTCGGGCTCGGCGACCGGGTGCCCGTAGAGCACGGCGGGGCCGGTGGCGGCGGCGGCCAGGGCGGGGCCCAGCGGGGGCAGCAGGGCCGGGTCGGGGTTGCCGGCCGAGACGTCCCGCGCGCCGGGCGGAACGGGCAGCCGGGCCTGGTCCCGCGGGGTGGTGACGGGGCGGGGGCGGACCCTGCTGCCGCGCCGCCCGGCGGTCTCGATGACGCCGCGCTCGCGCAGCAGGCGGTAGGCGGCGGCCACCGTGTTGGGGTTCACCCCGAGCTCGCCGGCCAGCTCGCGCAGCGGGGGCAGGGTGGCGCCGGGGGCCAACTCCCCCGCGGCGACGGCACGTTCGACGTCGGCGGCAATATCGCTGGCCCGCCGACCGGTGATCCGATACTCTCCTAGCACAAAGAAGATTATGCACTAGTGCAGAGGAGTTGTCATGTCGGACAGCCCCGGCGGGTCGTACACCAGGAACGCCCTGACCACCCCCACCCGCTCCAAGGAGCGCGCCGCCTGGGACGAGGAGACGGTGCACGCGATCCTGGACGCCGGGTACCTGTGCCACCTCGGCTTCGTCCGGGACGGCGCCCCGGTGGTGTTGCCCACCCTGTACGCCCGGGTCGGCAACCGGCTCTACCTGCACGGCTCCACCGGCAGCCGGCCGCTGCACGGCGCGAAGGGCGGGGAGGGCCTGCCGGTGTGCGTGACGGTGACCCACCTGGACGGGCTGGTGCTGGCCAAGTCCGCCTTCCACCACTCCGTCAACTACCGCTCGGTGGTGGCGCACGGCACCGCCCACCAGGTCACCGACCCCGCCGAGCTGCGCCTGGCGCTGGACGCGATCGTCGACCAGGTGGTGCCGGGCCGCTCGGCCGACTGCCGCCCCGGCAACGCCAAGGAGCTCGCCGCCACCGCGGTGGTCCGGCTGGAGCTGGAGCAGGTCTCGGCCAAGACCCGCACCGGCGGCGTCAACGACGAGGAGGAGGACCTCGGCCTGCCGTACTGGGCCGGCGTCGTCCCGGTCGCCCCGGCGCACGGCACGCCGCTGCCCGCCCCGCACACCGACGCCGGGCTCCCCGGCTACCTGCGGGAGCCGGCCCGCTGATCCGGGGCCGGGCGGCGGCGTCCGGGGCCGGGGCGGCGCGGGGCCCCGAGGGGCGGCCGTTGCGGCGGATGGCCCTGCGGACGGGCGCCGCTGACCGTTCGTCGGACTGACAGTTCATCGCCCCCGGGCGTGTCGGACACGGGCGACGGGGTAGCCGCTGGTCGAATTACCTCCGGAGATTTCCGCCCAGAACGGGACGGATCATCATGTAGGGAGAGACCACTGGCTACCCACGCCGCCCCCAGAGACGAGCACCTCGGCCACGTGGTGTTCATCTCCGCCGCCGCCGCGATGGGCGGATTCCTGTTCGGCTACGACAGTGCGGTGATCAACGGCGCGGTCACCGGCATCCAGAAGCACTTCGGCGTCGGCAACGGCGAGACCGCGTTCGTGGTCGCGATCGCCCTGCTCGGCTCGGCGGCCGGCGCGGTGGTGGCCGGCTGGCTGGCCGACCACTACGGCCGGGTGCGCACCATGCTGCTGGCCGCGGTGCTGTTCGCGATCAGCGGCGTCGGCTCGATGTTCCCGCCCAGCATCGAGGTGCTCGGGGTGTGGCGCGTGCTGGGCGGCATCGCCATCGGCATCGCCTCGGTGATCGCCCCGACCTACATCGCCGAGGTCGCGCCGACCGCCTACCGGGGCCGGCTGGCCTCCTTCCAGCAGATGGCCATCGTGCTCGGCATCACCGTCTCGCAGCTCGCCAACTGGGCGCTCAACCAGGCGGCCGACGGCCAGTCCACCAACCACCTGGCGGGCGTCCAGGCGTGGCAGTGGATGCTCGGCGTGGAGGCCGTGCCCGCCGTCGTCTACGGCCTGATGGCGCTGTCCATCCCCGAGTCGCCGCGCTACCTGATCGCCGACAACCGGGAGGCGCAGGCCCGCAAGGTGCTGGCCGAGGTCGAGGGCGCGGACGTCGACCTGGACGCCCGGATCGCCGAGATCCGCCGCGTCCTGAACACCGAGCACAAGCCGCGCCTGAAGGACCTGCTGGGCGGCCGGTTCGGGCTGCTGCCGATCGTCTGGATCGGCATCGGCGCCTCGGTGTTCCAGCAGTTCGTCGGCATCAACGTGATCTTCTACTACTCGTCGTTCCTGTGGCAGTCGGTCGGCATCGACGAGTCCAACTCGCTGCTGATCTCGCTCTCCACCTCGATCGTCAACGTGGTCGGCACCGTGGTCGCGATGCTGCTGGTCGACCGGATCGGCCGCAAGCCGCTGGCGCTGGCCGGCTCGGCGGGCATGGCCGTCGCGCTCGGCCTGGCCGCCTGGGCGTTCTCCTTCCGGCAGGGCACCGGCGACAGCGCGACCCTGGACGACGCGTACGCCACCACGGCACTGGTCGCCGCGCACGTCTTCGTGTTCTGCTTCGCCTTCTCCTGGGGCGTGGTGGTCTGGGTGCTGCTCGGCGAGATGTTCCCCAACCGGATCCGGGCGCTGGCCCTGTCGGTGGCCGCCTCCGCGCAGTGGATCGCCAACTGGGCGATCACCGTCACCTTCCCCAACCTCTCCGACTGGAACCTGTCGGCGACGTACGTCATCTACGCCTGCTTCGCGCTGCTGTCCATCCCGTTCGTGGCCTTCTGCATCAAGGAGACCAAGGGCAAGGCGCTGGAGGAGATGGGCTGAGCGGCCCGCCCTCCCGCCCGCCCGAGCCCGCCCGGCCTGCCCCGCCGGGCGGGCTCGGGCGGGCTCGGGC
>NZ_JBHUWH010000589.1:0-4290 GCF_042670125.1 Kitasatospora sp. NPDC057198
CAGGGCGACCGTCCCCGAACGCCGGTATCAGATCGCCGGCCGTGCCCCCCGCGCAAGCCGCGGCGGGCGACCGCCGGCCTTCGACAGGACCGCCTGCAAGGGGCGGAACGTCGTCGAACGCTGCTTTGCCAAGCTGAAGCAATTCCGGGCAGTGGCAACCAGGTTCGACAAGTTGGCCAGCCGCTACCGGGCCGGCGTCGTCCTCGCCTCGCTGATCCTGTGGCTGCGAGCCGAGGAACAATGACCCACCACAAGATCAATCACGAAACGCGGCCTGAGGCGTGCTGCCGACTGCTTCCGTGGCGTTGCGTCTCGGGAGTAGCCGACTCTGCAACTCCTTGGGATCTCAAAGGCGATCTCAGAAATCAGACAAGGCCGACCGACGGATTAATCGAACACGTTGAGGGGCTTGGTGGAAACCCACCTGAACTGCGCTTCCTCATCACGCGTCTCCAGCAAGCCGGCCTCCACCAGTGCCAGGAGGGCCGCATGGAGGCCACGCGAGACCGGCCCGTCCTCCCAGAAGAGCCTCTTGCTCTTCGAGAAGGGGACTTCAGCCGTGATCGCCCCCAGGCGCAGGCCGAGCACGTATGCGGCCTGATCCCAGTCGACCCAATCTTCCAGGTCCTCGGCGAACATTTTCCGCTCCCATCTTTCCCTTTACCGCTGTTCGACTCGTTCTCATGGCTCACCGCCTACCGCCTACCGCCGCCTCGCTCGCGACTACGAGACCAGCCCGGCCCACTACGAGGCCATGATCCGCTGAGGTTTTCTCAGCGGGGATCGTCCGTCTCGGGTGATCTGGTTCCGTGCAGGCTCAGCTGAGGTTGTCGGTTGGTTCCCGGAGCATGCGCACGTTCGGCAGTTTGCCTTGCCAGAGCTCTCGCTCGCCCGTGGCCTTGAATCCGTAGTGTTGGTAGAAGCGGATCGCGCGCTCGTTGTAGTCGGTGACCCATAGGCGCATGGGTGTGTCCCCTGCCCAGGTAAGGAACTCGCCCATCAGTCGGCCTCCGATTCCCTGGCCCTGGGCTTCCTCCAGCAGGTACATCGGCCCGAGGGCAACCACCTCGCCCCGGCGACCGCAGAGGAAGCCGACGATCTCCCTCTCGGAGCGGACGACACGGCAGAACAGCAGATCCGGCTGCCGCCTCGCCGCCTCGATGAACTCCCGCCACTGGGAGATTCCCTCCTCCGAGGCAGAAGAGCCACGGTGTTCACGGATCCAGTTCTCGTCGATCCCCGCGTCCTCGCAGGGATACGTCTGCAGCCAGACCCTCAACTGCAGCGGGCCCAGGGAGCCGGCGTCGTCGGCATCGGGAGCTTCGATCACATGGGTCATGGGAACCATCCTCGACGAAGCTCCCCGAGCGGTTCGCGCGATTTTTCGATCTCGTCGTCGCGGGTCACAGCCCTGACCCGGAGCAGATCACTTCCAGATTCCGTTGAGGACGAGGACGGCGCGGGCGATGTCGCCGATCCGGCCGGGGCTGGGCGTGACGTACTGGAGGGTGCGCCATCGCTGCTCGAGCTCGGCGGCGGTGCGCTCGCCCAGGGCCCGGACGTGCCGGAGCAGGGTGTTGAACATGCGGGTGTCGACGTGAAGTGCCAGTTCGGACTTGCCCTTTGGGCGGCGGACGGGGATCGGGATGCCGATGGCCGCGCCGATGTAGCCCTTGTCCGCCAGGGTCGGCAGGCCGTCGGCGGCCGCCCTGTAGAGGGCGGGGAGGGCATGGATGCGGGCTGCGGTGATGTCGGGGACGCTGCCGGGCTCGACGTCGGAGACCCTCCCGCCGCAATCGCCGTCACCTGCGCAGACGCCAGCTCGAGCACACCGTCCCAGAGCCGAAGGACCAGCAGGCCAAGCGCCGGCGCCGCGGCAGCCGAGGAGGCCGGCCCGCGGGCTTCGACAAGGAGATGTACAAGCGCCGGAACGAGGTCGAGCGGACGATCAACCGACTCGAGCACTCCAGGGCCGTTGCTGCACGGTGTGACAGGCGTGCCTACGTCTTCCACGGCACCGTCACCGTCGCGTCGGTCCGGCTCCGGCTCGGGCCGTGATCAGCCCGTATCCGGGGCGTCGGTCCGCGTCGCCAGCTCGGCAGCGACCTGACGCAACAGCACCGTCGGCGATGGCATGACGGCCTGCCAGGTGTTCGCACTCTCGTCGGCGGCCGAGGCCCAGGCGGCCACCACGGGAAGTTCACAATGGTCGCCGGCCTCCAGCGGAGGCAGCGTCCAGGTCATGCCGTGGTACCGGCCGAAGTCCACACCCCAGGTGCTGAATGAGCGGTCGTACACCTCGTTGCTCAGCGCCGCCCACCGCCGGGGCACCTCTCCCGCGTGGGCGGCGCCGCAGATCGCCTCCTCGTCCTGGCCTCCGACGGTGAGCCGGGTCGTCCCGTCCTCCACCGTGATCGCAGCCAACGCCTGCCCTCCGTCCCACCCCGCGTCGGCACCCTCCGGAAGCCGCGCCGGCAACTCTGCCGAGAACCGAACGCGCCCGAGCGGTGCAATGGCGTCGATCCGCCACACTGCCGCGCGGCAGCCGGTCAGCGGCCCCCACGTCTCGGGGTCGAGCCCGGGATCGTACGGGGTCAGCAGCAGCTCGACGCGGGCCCCGGGAGTCATCCAGCGGGCAAGCGTACGGTCACCCGGCAGCTGGAACAGCTCATCGGGCAGCAGCGGGAGGCCGGTGTTCCCGATCGTCGTGGCGAAGGTCACCGAGCCGAACGGCGTGTCGACAGCCGGCTGAACGGCGGACGACAGGCGGACGCGCGGGACGGTGGGGAGCAACACCGCCCCAGCGTACTGCGGTGTCACGTGCCAAGATCCGCCGGACAGAACCCAGCCCGGCGGACCGGCTGATCCTCGTGCTGGCCGCCGTCCACGCGGCACGACCGGGCGCGATCTGCCGCCTGCAGTTCGACGACGTCGACATCGGCAACCTCCGCCTGACCATCGACGGCCGCGATCCGCTACGCGGACTCCGCCCGCGCGCTCCTGTCGCAGGCCGCAGAGCAGAGGGGCCAGTGAAACCCGCTCGACCAGGCCACCCCTTGCGGGGATCATTGCGTCAATGCCGTCGACCCGGTCAGCAGCCAGCAGCCTGCAGGACCACGCCGTTCTCTGGAGCATCGGCGAGGTCCGAGCAAGCGATGTGGTCAGCGCCGCGTGCGATGCACTCGTTGCCGGGCTCGACAGTCCCGCCCTGCGGGCCCTGGCGGCGCGCACGCGCTGAAGCGGACTACGACGTGCCCGAGATTCTCCCCTCCGCGCTCGACGAGCTGGGCCTCGCCTCCTACCCGGTCAACAGTATTGCCGGCCAGGAAGCCGCCGCCCGGGCACTCGCACGCCGGATGCTGGCCGGCGAGCTGACCCCTCCGGAGCTCGCCTTCCGCGTCCACCAGCGTTTCGGGCATGAGCTTCCCCTTGCCGAACGGCTCGCCGAGCTCGACGACGAGTACGACATGCTCGACTACGGGGGCGGCAGGGCTTCATCGGAGGTCGACGCAGAGGTTACGACCGAGGCACGCCGACTGGCTCCGTACCCTGGCGTCTCACTCGAACCCACGGACGTACCGACCTGATGCACACCGACCGACCCGCGAGTCCATGCTAAACCAGCTTCAGTTTCCATGAACTCACGGGAATCCGAGGTTCCAGGCAGGCCGGGCCGATCTCGTTGAACCGGTGGATCACGTCCCGCACCGTGCCCTCGTCGGCCTGCACCGGCCGGGCGATGACCGGGACCCGGTTGCCGTCGGCCGAGGCCGGCAGCATCATCGTCCGCCGGTAGCGCACCGTGCTCGTACTGCCTCGGCGCACGATTCTCTGCAACCGTTGTCCCTCTTGGTCCCAAGGCGGCGTCGTTCATTGAGTCTGTCCGGTTTGATCACGTGATGCCGAGGGTGACCAAGGGACGGGTGGCGTTGCGCGTGTGGTGGCGGAGGCCGGCGGCGATGCCGGTGTGTCCGGCGAGGCGGAGGGCTCCGATGGCGAGGTTGCGCAGGCTTGCCATGGCCCGAGGGGCCGTGCCGGTGCGCACTCGGGAGACGTCCTCGGTCCAGGCGGTGTCCCGCACATGGTGGAGCTGGTTCTCAATGGCCCAGTTTCGGCGGACGCGGTGTGCGATTTCGGCGGCGTCTGCCTGTTCGGCCATGAGGTCGGTAACGGCGTAGACGCGCTCGAGGGTGACTTTGCCGGTTGCGACGGTGCGGCGTCGACGCACGATTTGAACGGCCTGGGCGGCGTACGGGAAGTCCAGGTCGGCCACGGTGGCGGTCTTGATGC
>NZ_JBHUWH010000590.1:0-4278 GCF_042670125.1 Kitasatospora sp. NPDC057198
GGTGGACCGACACAACACCCCCCCGCGTGGACCCCACCGGCCGCCACCTCGGTCGGACAACGGTCGGCCGCGCCGACCCCCCCCCGCGCCGGGACGGCCGACCCCGGACGGCCGGGCTGGCCCTCCTCCGGCGTGCTCCAGGAGTCGGCCCGCGGGGCCGCGGGCCCGGGGCCCGCCGGAGGACGCCGGCGCCGACGGCTGCCCCACACAAACGCCCCGATCAGGGCGGCGATGATGATCAGGGCCGGAATGACCACCACCAGGAGGGACGGACCGCTCGACTCCGCTGCCAGTGCCCCCGCCGCCAGTACCGCGTCGACCGTCATGACCCGCTCCTTCGTTCCGGTGGACCCGTCCGATCGGGCCCGCGTCAGCTCCCGTCTACCCGGTGCGCCCGGAATGAATGCCCGAAAGATCCGGATATCGGTGTGTCGTGTTCGGGGGCCCGGGTAGGCGGTACGACTGTCGAACAGGGGCGGCCACCAGGACCGGTCCGACTCCTTCTACGGGGAATCCGATGAAGAACTCGAAGTTGGCATCCGCCGTCGTCGCGGGCTACTTCCTCGGGCGCTGGCACAAGGCCCGCTGGGCGTTGGCCCTGGCCGGAGTAGCGGCGGGAAAGAAGCTCAGCACCAACCCGGGCGTGCTGCTCGGGCAGCTCATGGAGTCCTCGCCGCAACTGCGCGGCCTGGTGGACGAGATGCGCGGCGACCTGACCGAAGCGGGCAAGAACGCCCTCGTGACGGCCGCGGGCAACCGGATGGGCGCACTCACCGACCGGCTGCAGCAGCAGACCGAAGCCGTCCGCGACCGCACCGCGGGGCGCGGCCGGGACGACGAGGAGCCGGACGAGGACGAGGTGGAGCCGGAGGAGAGCGAAGAGCCGGACGAGGCGGAGGAGAGCGAGGAGCCGGACGAGGAGCCGGACGAGGACGAGGCCGAGGGCGAGGCCGAGGACGAGGAAGAGCCGGACGAGGAAGAGCCGGACGAGGAAGAACCGGACGAGGAGGAACCGGAGGAGGAGGCCGAGGAGGAACCGCCGCCCCGGCGACGCGCCTCGCGGAGCAGCAGCGCCTCCCGCGCGAGCGGCGGGACGGGTGGCGGGACGAAACGCCCGTCGCGGGCCAAGAGCAGCACGGCGTCCACCGCCTCCCGTTCGACCGGCAGCCGCAGCGGCACCGGCGCGAAGAAGACCGCGAAGAAGGCGGCGGCGCCGCGGAAGTCCGCGGCCGCCAAACGGACCGCCTCGTCGACCACCGGACGGAAGTCGACCGGAACCGCGTCCGCCCGGAAGAGCACCGGGACACGGGCATCGGCCAAGAAGACGAAGGCGGGGTGACCGGCGATGGCCAGGCAGTCCCAGTCCGACGACGAAGGCAAGAACGGCTCGGGCAGCGTGTTGGAGGCGCTCCCCACCGACCGACTGATGGACCAGGCAAGGGAGTTGGTGTCCGCACTGGGGGAGCGGGCGATGACGGCGGCGGCCGACAAGGTCGGCGGGGTGACCGAACGGCTGGTCGACTACGTGGCGAACGGCGGTAGCAGCGGCGGCGAGGACGACGGCGGTGGTGGCGGCGGTGGCGGTGGCGGCATCGGCGGGACCATCGCGAAGAAGGTGCTGGGGGCGGGAGCGTCCAAGGTGAAGGACGCCGTGACCGGGAAACTCGGCGGCGGCGGGGGAGGTGGCGGAGGGAACAAGGAGACCAAGGTCACCAACATCATCGAGCAGATCGACGTGGGGGTTCCCCTCCGGGTCGCCTACAACCAGTGGACCCAGTTCCAGGACTTCCCGAAGTTCACCAAGCGGCTCGAACAGGTCGACCAGTCCTCCGACGAGAAGCTGAGCTGGAAGGCCGGGATCTTCCTCTCGCACCGCACCTGGGAGTCGACGATCGTCGAGCAGGTCCCGGAAGACCGGATCGTGTGGCGCTCCAAGGGCGAGAAGGGCTCGGTCGACGGGGCGGTGACGTTCCACGAACTCGCCCCCAACCTGACCAGGATCCTGGTCGTCCTCGAGTACCACCCCCAGGGCCTGTTCGAACGGACGGGCAACCTGTGGCGGGCCCAGGGCCGACGCGCCCGGCTGGAGCTGAAGCACTTCCGCCGCCACGTGATGACCCGCACGATCCTCGACCCTGACGAGCTCGAGGGCTGGCGCGGCGAGATCCGCGACAGCGAGGTGGTCCGTTCTCACGAGGACGCGATGAAGGAGGAGGAAGAGCAGCAGGACCAGGACCAGGACCAGGAGCTGGACGAGGACCAGGAGCCGGACGAGGAGGAGGACGAGGAGGAGCCCGAGGACGAGGGCTACCAGGACGACGAGGACGAGGGCGAGGACCAGGAGGACGACGAGGAGTACGACGACGAGGAATATGAGGACGAGCCCGAGGACGAGGACGGCGAGTACGAGGACGAGGACGAAGCGGAGGACGAGGAGGACGAGCCCGAACAGCCCGCCCGCCGAGGCTCCCGCCGGGCCTCCTCCCGGAAGAGGTGAGAGCGGTGTCAGTGGCCCCGCGTTCCAGCAACTACATGTCCCGCCCGTCCTCCGCCGGCCTGGTGGACGTGGTCGACCTGATCCTCGACAAGGGCCTGGTCATCGACATCTACATCCGGGTCTCCCTGGTGGGGATCGAACTCCTGACCATCGACGCCCGCATCGTGGTGGCGAGCGTCGACACGTACCTGCGCTTCGCCGAGGCGGTCAACCGGCTGGACATCACCCAGGACCGGAGCGAAGGACTCCCGCAACTGGTGAACGACATGCAGGAGGGCGGGGCCCGGCACAAGACCCGCGGCGCGCTCGAAGGCGTGAAGGAGAAGGTGTCCGGCCTGATCGGCGGGGACGACGACGAGGACGAGGAGGAGCCGGAGGAGCAGGAGGAGGAGCGGCCCCGTCGGCGGACGAGGCCGGCCCGGAAAGGACGTGAGCGATGAACAGCACCCCTTCGCCCGACTCTGCCTGCTACGTCTACGGCATCGTCCCGGCCGACGCCCCCGCACCGCAGGACGTGGTCGGCGTCGGCGACCCCTCCGCGCCGGTCGTCCCGGTGCGGTACGGGGGACTGGCCGCCCTGGTCAGCGAGATCGACGCCCGCCGCCCGCTCGGCACCCCCCGGGACCTGATCGGTCACGCCCGGGTGCTGGACACGGTGGCGGCCGGACGCACGCCCGTCCTGCCGTTCCGGTTCGGCGCGGTGGTCCGGGACGAGGCGGCCGTCACGGACGAGCTGCTCGCCCCGCAGGAACAGCGCTTCCTCGCCGCGCTGGAGGGCCTGCACGGCCTCGCCCAGTTCACCGCCCGGGGCACCTACCGGCAGGACCGGGTGCTGCGCGAGATCGTCCGCGACCGCCCGGACATCGCCCGGCTCCGGGAGGAGGTCGCCGACCTGCCGGAGGCCGCCGCCCAGCCCCGCCGCATCCGGCTCGGCGAACTGGTCGCCGAGGCACTGACCGCCCGCGCCCGCTCCGACACCGACCACCTGGTGGCGGAACTCGGACCGCTCGCCGAGGCCACCGCCCGCGCCGAGCCGACCGCCGAACAGCCGGTCACCGTCTCCTTCCTGGTCGACGCCGACCGCTGGACCGGGTTCGAACGCGCCGCGGACGTGCTCGCCGCCGACTGGGACGGCCGGGTCGACTTCCGGCTGCTCGGCCCGCTGGCCCCGTACGACTTCGCCCCGCAACTCGTCGACGCGCAAGGACGCGGCTCATGGGACTGATCACCGGACTGTTCACCCTGCCGCTCGCCCCCGTCCGCGGCGTGGTCTGGGTGGCCGAACGGCTGCACGAGCAGGCGTGGCACGAACTGAACGACCCGGCCGCCGTGCGCCGACAGTTGATGGACGTCCAGGCCGCCCGGGAAGCCGGAACGATCGACGAGCAGGAGGCCGAGCGCCGCGAAGCGGAACTGGTCCGGCGCCTGCTGCCGCCCGACATCGGAGACCGGGAGGTGTGAACCGTGCCCGAGCCGCGCACCCGCCGCCCGTCCGCCGCCGCACCGCGACGGCGCACCGCGCGCGACCCCGAGGCGGAGCCGCGCCGGCGCCGTCGGGCCGTGAAGGAGCCGGACGAGCCGGAGGAGACGGAGGAGCCGGACGAACCGGAGGAGAGCGAGGAGACCGACGAGACGGAGGAGCGTGCGCCCAGGCGGGCGGTGTCGCGCCGTCGCAAGGCGCGACCGGAGGAGGACGACGACCGGGACGACGACCGGGACGACCGGGACGACCGGGACGACCGGGACGACCGGGACGGTGATCGGGACGGCGAGGAGCGGGC
>NZ_JBHUWH010000591.1:0-4266 GCF_042670125.1 Kitasatospora sp. NPDC057198
GTGCTGGCCGGCGGCGCCTGCACCGGCGCGGTGGTGGGCGGGGCGGAGGGCGTGGGTGTCGGAGAGGGGGTGGAGGTGGTGGCGGGCTGCCGTGCGGGTGGTGCCGCGGGGTGTCCGTTGCCAAAGGCCATGCTCCCGACTCCGGCCGCGAGCAGCAGGCCGAACGTTCCCGCGGACAGGGCGACGCGCTTGCGGCGGGTGGTGCCCCGGCCCGCCGGGGCTCCTGGTCCGGAGGCCGGGAGCTCCGGCGTCCGCGGGTCGAGCAGGTCCGCGCACGCCGCGGCGGACGGGCGGGCCGCGGGGTCCGTCCGGGTCATCGCGCGCAGGGCCCGGGCGAGCGGTGCGGGCGTGTCCGGGGGGATGGAGGGGGAGTGCAGCAGGCGGGCCACCGCCGCTTCCATGGGACCGCCGGGGTAGGCGCGCCGTCCGGTGAGGCACTCGATCAGCAGCAGGCCCAGCGCGTAGACGTCGACGGGCGGGCGGGCGCCCCGGCCGCGGATCTGCTCCGGTGCCAGGTAGGCGGGGGTGCCGACGACGAAGCCCGTCCGGGTCGCCTCGGCGTCCTGGGCACACTCGTCGAGGGGCGGGCGGGCGATGCCGAAGTCGGTGAGGCGGGGGGTTCGCGAGGCGTCGATCAGGACGTTGGACGGTTTGACGTCGCGGTGGACGACGCCGTGGCCGTGGACGAACGCGAGGGTGCGGGCGAGCTCCCGGCCGAGCCAGAGCGTGGCGGAGGCGGACAGCGGTGACGTGCGCAGCAGGTCGGCCAGCGTCGTCCCGTCCACCAGTTCCAGGACGAGGTAGGGGCGGTCGTCGGCGCTCCCGTGGTCGTAGACCTCGACCACGCCGGGGTGCCGGAGCCGGGCCAGCGTCCGCGCCTCGGCGGTGAACCGGCGGGCGAGGTCCTCGGGGGCGCCGCGGTGCAGCACCTTCAGCGCGACCTCCCGGCCCAGGTGCAGGTCGACGGCGCGCAGCACCTCGGCGGCGCTCCCCTGCCCCAGGGTGCCCTCGACCCGGTACCGGTCGGCGAACAGGGCCGTACCGCGGATGCTCTCTGTCGTCACGCTCATGCCACTCTCCGTTGCCGGACGGCCGACCTCACCGTGCGGATGGGCCGCGGTCCGCTGACGGGTACCCCCGATGGGCGGCGCGATGCCCGCGCGAGCACGATGTACCGCCCCGGCCCCGGGGCGGCGCCGACACCGCCTACGCCGCCGCCCTCCCGCGGCCGCTCACCACCCCGCGGTCAGGGGAGGGCCTTTGAACGGGCCGGTGATCTCCTCGGTGATCCACCCGCCGTAGAACCCGCCCTCCTGCGCTCGCACGACCTCGCCCGCCACCGTGCAGCGCTCCACCCGGGCCGGGCAGAACGCCAGGCGGTCGCGGAGCTCCCGGTAGCCGGGCAGGGGGTGCGGGTAGCTCCACGCGGCCCGGACCGAGAAGCGGCCGCCGACCTCGACGTCCCAGTACTGCGCGCGGCCCTTCCACTCGCAGAGGGTCGAACCGTCGACGGGGCGGAGCAGTTCGGTGGCCACGTCGGCCCGCGGGAGGTAGAACACCGGCGGGTGGCTGGTCTCCAGCACGCGCAGGGCCCGCCGGCTGGAGGCGAGCACCCGTCCGGCGAAGGACACCTCGACGAGCCGGTCGTCCGGAACGACGACGGGCGGCCGGGGGTAGTCCCAGACCGACTCGGCGGCCCTCGCTTCTCTCTCCGTCATGTCTTCCCTCACCTGCTTCCCGTGCGGTGCGCCCTGCGGACGCCGGTTCTCACCACCGACCGGAGCCAGGCTCCACCGCCGCACCGCCGCGGTCCACTCGCACCGTTCGTGCACCGTCTTGCGGGCCCCTCGGGACCGGGCCCGTCCGAAGCGCCGCCCCGGGCGGTCCTCAGGTGAGGCCCGCCCGGGTGGCGGTCTCCTCGTTGTGGCGCATGTGCTGGTGGGCCCGGTCGCCGAGTTCCGCGATCAGTCCGGCGACGAGGCTCTCGACCACGGCCAGCGTCGGCACCAGGCTGTCGTACGGCGAGGGGGCGCCGACCTGGCTGGAGAAGACGACTTCGGCGTGGGTGCTCACGGGCGAGAGCCAGGTGTCGGTGAACAGGACGACGCGCCCGCCGGCCTCGCGGACGAGTTCGGCGACGGTGACCTTGTCCTCCTCGTAGCGGCGGTAGTCGAAGACGACCAGGACGTCGCGGCGGGTGAGCGAGGAGAGCAGGGCGGTGCGCTCGACGGGCCGGTCGGGGAGGAAGCGGACGTCGTCGCGCACCTGCATCAGGTGCAGCCCGAGGTACTGGGCGAAGAGGTTGGTGAAGCGGCCGCCGACGAGGGTGATGCGCCGCTTGGGGTCGGCGAGGAGCTGGACGGCCCGGTCGAGGTCGTGCGGGGTGACCTCGGCGAGGGTGCGGTCGACCGCCGCGGTGAACACCTCGCGGCCGTGGACGAGCAGGTTCTCGGCCTTGGCCCCGACGGCTGCGGGGTCGGCGGCGGCGCCGTAGTTGCCGCTGCGGTAGAGCGTGACGGGCGAGGCGTGGCGTTCGTCGAGTTCGGCGCGCAGGGCCGCCTGGAAGTCCGGGAAGCCGCGGTAGCCGAGGCGGTTGACGAACCGGATGACGGTGGGGGCGCTGACGTCGGCGCGCTCGGCGAGGGTGGCGATGGTCTCGAACCCGGCGGCCGGCCACCCGGCGAGCAGGATCCGGCCGACCTTGCGCTCGGCGGGGCTGCAGTCGCCGAGCCGTTGGCGGATGTCCTCGGCGAGCGTGACGGTGGGCATGGGCGGGCTCCCCTTCCCGGGCGGCGGGCGGTCGTCGGTGGTACGGCGCGGCACGTGCCTCCGCAGCCTAGCGAAGTGCCGGGCTGCGGAGATCGCGGAACGGTTCGGTGCCCCGGAGCGGGGCCGGGGTCAGCCGGCGGCCGGGTGGACGCCGACCTCCAGGTCGGTGAAGGAGTCGGCGGTGGTGCCGTCGGCGGTCCACGCCCGGGTGTCGCCGCGCTTGCGCAGGAGCACCTCGAAGGCGGGGGCGGACTCGAAGGTGCCGGCGGTCGCGGTGCGCTGGGCGGTGGTCGCGGCGAGGGCGCGGGCGGTGCCGGAGAAGGAGTAGGGCCGGCCGTCCGGGTCGTCCACCGAGTAGAACGCGTCGTGGTTGGGCGGCACGGGGGTGTCGGAGGGGGCGGTGAGGGGGCGCTTGCCCGCCCCGGCCCGCGCGTGCCAGGTGCGCGGGTCGTAGCGGTCGCCGTCGGTGAGGTAGCTGTAGCGGACCCCGTCGATCGTCCAGTGTCCGGCGGCGGTGCCGGTCCGGGCGGCGCGCAGGTCGAACACCGAGACGCCGTGGGTACCGAGGACCCGGATGCTCTCGCCGCGGGTGCCGGCGTGCTCGACCTCGATCGCGGTGTCCTCGTCGAGGGCGAACACCCGGTCGTGGCCGGTGTCGGCAGCCAGCCGGATCGCGCGGCCCTCGCGGCCGTAGGTGCCGGTGTGGGTGTCCAGCAGGCCCGCGTCGAAGAGGCCGAAGCCGCCCTGCGGGAGGTAGCCGAGCCGGGTCGGGTCCTCGAAGTAGCCGGGGGTGCTGCCGTCGCGCAGGGCCTGGTAGCTGTCGCCGCCGGTGACCATGTCGGGTCCGGAGGCGATCTGCGCACCGGCGCTGGAGCCCGCGACGACGGCTCCGGCGGCGAGCTTGCGGCGGATGGCCGCCATGACCTCGGAGTCGGTGCGGGCGTCGCCGTGCAGCAGGCTGGTGACGTAGCGGTGCTGGTCGCCGCCGCCGAAGAAGAAGCCGGTCATGGACTCGACCTGGGCGACCACGGCGTCCGAGTCGGCGGCGTCGACGTGCTCGATGTCGATGGGGATCCACTGGGCGTCGGCGGCGCCGTAGTGCTCGAAGAGGTCCGCGTAGTAGCGGCCGTTGCAGCGGGAGTTGGAGCAGGTGTCCGGGTCGGCGGCGTCGGGGTCCTGGCTCTCGGGGACGGAGGCGGCGGTCAGCACGCCGATCCGCGCCTTCCCGGCGCCGCCGGCCCTGCGGACGATCTCGCCGTAGATCTCGCTGTTGCCGTCCTTCAGGCCGCCGCCGACCAGGATCAGGGTGCCCCCGGTGGCGGCCGGGCGGGCGGCGGCCGTCTGGGCGGTGGTGGCGAGGAGGGTCAGGGCGGCCGCGAGGGCGAGGGCGGTGCGCCCGCAGCGGGTGCGCAGGTGTCGGTTCATCCGGGAACTCCGTGGTCGTTGGATTCTGGAACCGTGCGGCGCCGGGTGCGCGTCCGGGGGTGGGGCGCACCC
>NZ_JBHUWH010000592.1:0-4264 GCF_042670125.1 Kitasatospora sp. NPDC057198
GCCCCGGGCACCGGACGGGCCGGCGCCGGGGGCGGGCGACTACTTGGCTGTGGACTTGCGCGCGGTGGTCTTCCGCGTGGCGGTCTTCTTCGCCGGAGCGGTCTTCTTGGCGGTGGCGGCGGTCTTCTTCGCCGCGGCCGCGGTGGTGGTCTTCTTGGCCGCGGTGGTCGCCTTCTTGGTGGCCGCCGCGCTGGTCTTCTTGGCCACCGCGGTCTTGGCGGTGGTGGCCTTCTTGACCGCGGTCTTGGCCGGGGCCGCCTTCTTGGCCGCCGTGGTGGCGGTCTTCTTGGCGGCGGTCTTCTTGGTCGCGGCGGTGCCCGCGGCGGCGGAGCGCTTGGTCGCGGCGCGCTTGGCGGCCGGGGTGGCGGCCACGCCGGACTTGCCCGGGGTGAGCGAGCCCTTGGGCGCCTTCTTGACCGACGGCCCCTCCTTCGGCAGCTTCTTGCTGCCGGAGACGAGGTCCTTGAAGCCCTGGCCGGGACGGAACCGCGGCACCGCGGTCTTCTTGACCTTGACCCGCTCGCCGGTCTGCGGGTTGCGGGCGAAGCGCGCCGAGCGCTCCACCTTCTCGAAGGTGCCGAAACCGGTGACCGAGACGCGGTCACCCGCCACGACGGCACGCACCATGGTGTCGAGCACTGCGTCGACGGCCTCTGCGGCAGCCTTGCGACCGCCCAGCTGCTCGGCCACCGCTTCGACAAGCTGAGCCTTGTTCACGTCTTCCCCTTCGGAAACGGGCGCCGGATGATTCCATCCGTTCTTTTCGCACGTTAGGTATGTATCTGCGGACTTTCAATTACCAAACGCGTGAATCACCCTAGTGTCGCAATGGATTTGCGCATGGAGGTGCTCACCGGGGAGGCATCCGCCCCTCGTCGAGGTCCTGCACAAAGCGACTCAACCGCCGTGCCGCCTCCGGGAGATCGCGCTTCGCGGTCTCGGTGACGATCAGCAGTTGTCGGGTGAGAGCGGTCTTTGCGTCCGTCGACACGTTCAGCGCGTGAACGCGGGCGTGGGCTTGCTTCAACCGCTCGGCCACCAGTGCGTAGAGCAGGGTGACTTCCGAGTCGGCAGCACCGTCCCGACCGTCCCCGGACGCCGGTTGGCCGTCCTGGTACGGGGGTTCGGGACTGTGGTGCATGCAACGATTGTGCCATCTGTGCGGAGTTGCGCTACACCAGGGTCTATTCCCGGCTGACGAACTCCCCTGCGAACAACGAAGACCCGCCCCGGAGGGGGGCGGGTCTTGTTGTCGGTCCGTCAGAAAGCGGTGACTCAGGCGACCGGCTGGGTGCGCGGCTTGAAGGAGGGCCGCTTCGCCTCGAACGCGGCGACGTCGGCCTCGTTCTGCAGGGTGATGCTGATGTCGTCCAGGCCGTTCAGCAGCCGCCAGCGCACGTTGTCGTCCAGTTCGAACGGCGCGGTGACGCCCTCGGCCCGGACCTCGCGGGCCTCCAGGTCGACGGTGATCTCGGCGGTCGGGTCGGCCTCGGTCAGCGCCCAGAGCTCCTCCACGGTCTCCTGCGGCAGGACGACCGTCAGCAGGCCGTTCTTCAGCGAGTTCCCGCGGAAGATGTCGGCGAACCGGGAGGAGATGACGGCCTGGAAGCCGTAGTTCTGCAGCGCCCAGACGGCGTGCTCGCGGGAGGAGCCGGTGCCGAACTCGGGGCCGGCCACCAGGACGGTGGCGCCCTCGCGCTCGGGCAGGTTCAGGACGAAGGACTCGTCCTTACGCCACGCCTCGAACAGGCCGTCCTCGAAGCCGGAGCGGGTGACCTTCTTCAGCCAGTGCGCCGGGATGATCTGGTCGGTGTCGACGTTCGAACGGCGCAGCGGGACGGCGCGGCCGGTGTGGGTGGTGAACTTCTCCATGGCTCAGACCTCCACGGCCACGTTGTCGGTCAGGTCGGCGGGCGCGGCCAGGCGGCCCACCAGCGCGGTGGCGGCGGCCACCTGGGGGGAGACCAGGTGGGTGCGGCCGCCCTTGCCCTGGCGGCCCTCGAAGTTGCGGTTCGAGGTGGAGGCGCAGCGCTCGCCCGGGGCCAGCTGGTCCGGGTTCATGCCCAGGCACATCGAGCAGCCGGCGTGCCGCCACTCGGCGCCCGCGGCGGTGAAGACCTTGTCCAGGCCCTCCTCGACGGCCTGCAGGGCGACCCGGACGGAGCCGGGGACGACCAGCATCCGCACGCCCTCGGCGATCCGGCGGCCCTCCAGGATGGCCGCGGCGGCCCGCAGGTCCTCGATCCGGCCGTTGGTGCAGGAGCCGACGAACACGGCGTCGACCTTGACCTCGCGCAGCGGGGTGCCGGCCTCCAGGCCCATGTACTTCAGGGCGTTCTCGGCGGCGGTCCGCTCCTGCGGGTCCGCGAAGTCCGCCGGGTCCGGGACGTTCGCGCCCAGCGGCGCGCCCTGGCCCGGGTTGGTGCCCCAGGTGACGAACGGGGTCAGCTCGGCGGCGTCGATGAACACCTCGGCGTCGAAGACCGCGTCCTCGTCGGTGGCCAGGGTCTCCCAGTAGGCGACCGCGGCGTCCCAGTCCTCGCCCTGCGGGGCGTGCGGGCGGCCCTGGAGGTAGTCGAAGGTGGTGCGGTCCGGGGCGATCATGCCGGCCCGGGCGCCCGCCTCGATGGACATGTTGCAGATCGTCATCCGGGCCTCCATGGAGAGGCTGCGGATCGCCGAGCCGCGGTACTCCAGGACGTAGCCCTGGCCGCCGCCGGTGCCGATCTTGGTGATCACGGCCAGGATCAGGTCCTTGGCGGTGACGCCCTCGGGCAGCTCGCCCTCGACGGTGATCGCCATGGTCTTGAACGGGGCCAGCGGCAGCGTCTGGGTGGCCAGCACGTGCTCGACCTGGCTGGTGCCGATGCCGAAGGCCAGCGCGCCGAAGGCGCCGTGGGTGGAGGTGTGCGAGTCGCCGCAGACCACGGTCATGCCCGGCTGGGTCAGGCCCAGCTGCGGGCCGACCACGTGCACCACGCCCTGCTCGACGTCGCCCAGCGAGTGGATGCGCACGCCGAACTCCTCGGCGTTCTTGCGCAGCGTCTCCAGCTGGACCCGGGAGACCGGGTCGGCGATCGGCTTGTCGATGTCCAGGGTCGGGGTGTTGTGGTCCTCGGTGGCGATCGTCAGATCGGTCCGGCGGACCGGGCGCCCGGCCAGCCGGAGGCCGTCGAACGCCTGCGGGCTGGTCACCTCGTGCAGCAGGTGCAGGTCGATGTAGAGCAGGTCGGGCTCGCCCTCGGCGCGCCGGACGACGTGGTCGTCCCAGACCTTCTCTGCGAGTGTCCGTCCCATCGGATTCCCTCCAGCCGGCCGCTCTGCCGGCCTTCTCGTGATCGTCGAGGTCTTGTCCCGTGCCGCCCTGTGAGGCTCGCTTGGAGTCGCGACCTGCACGCCGGACCGTCCAGGATGCGGACACCCTGGTGGGGTGCCGTCCTGGGTGTCTCCCGGGCTGCTGACTCCAAGAGTGGCGCTTTTCTCGGAAGATTGAACTTGCGTCTCGCTGATTGAGACTGCAGTATCGAGACATGGACAACACTAGCGGCGTCGGCGTTCTCGACAAGGCCGCTCTGGTGCTCAGCGCACTGGAGTCGGGCCCCGCCACGTTGGCGGGGCTGGTCGCCGCCACCGGTCTGGCACGGCCCACGGCCCACCGACTCGCCGTCGCACTCGAACACCACCGCCTGGTCACCCGCGACATGCAGGGCCGCTTCATCCTCGGCCCGCGGCTCGCCGAGCTCTCCGCCGCCGCCGGCGAGGACCGGCTGCTGGCCGCCGCCGGCCCGGTGCTCACCCACCTGCGCGACGTGACGGGCGAGAGCGCGCAGCTCTACCGCCGCCAGGGCGAGATGCGGATCTGCGTGGCCGCCGCCGAGCGCCTCTCCGGCCTGCGCGACACCGTGCCGGTCGGCTCCACGCTGCCGATGAAGGCCGGCTCGGCCGCCCAGGTGCTGCTCGCCTGGGAGGAGCCCGAGCGGCTGCACCGCGGCCTCCAGGGCGCCCGGTTCACCGCCACCGCGCTCAGCGGCGTGCGCCGCCGCGGCTGGGCCCAGTCCATCGGCGAGCGCGAACCCGGCGTCGCCTCGGTCTCCGCCCCCGTCCGCGGCCCGTCCAACCGGGTGGTCGCCTCGGTCTCGGTCTCCGGCCCGATCGAGCGGCTCACCCGCCACCCCGGCCGGCTGCACGCCCAGGCCATCATCGAGGCCGCCAACCGCCTCACCGAGGCGCTGCGCCGCAGCTGAGCCGCGCCGCACCGCACGCG
>NZ_JBHUWH010000593.1:0-4238 GCF_042670125.1 Kitasatospora sp. NPDC057198
CCCACGGGTGGCGGGCCGCCCGGCCCGGGACGAGGGGCGGGCCCGCGACGGGTCAGGGCGCCTCCAGCGAGAGGAGCAGCCGCGCAGTGTCCAGTCCCGCCTCCAGGTACTCGACGAACAGCCCGTTGTGCAGCGCCCACGGCGAACGCCGCTCCCGGACCAGGCGCACCGCCCCGGCCGGGTCCGAACCGAGCTCCACCAGTGCCTGCGCGACCACCAGACCGGAACGGTTGTACCCGGACCGGCAGCGCACCAGCACCCGCCGACCGGCCCGCACCGCTTCGGCCGCGGCCCCCGCCGCCGCCTGCACGGCGGCCAACTGCCCCGCGTCCAGCGGCCCGTCCGGCACCAGGGCGAGCCGGTGCGGCACCCCCGGGGCCGGCCCGTGCCCCTCGGCCGCGAACAGGCTGACCACCAGATCGAACTCCGCGCCGACCACCACCGGACGCGGCTGCCCGGCCGCGTCCACCCAGCGGTGCCCGCCCATCCACAGCCCGGGGACGACCTCGTCCCACGGCGTCCGCGGATCCGGTGCCCCACCCTTCCGACGGGTCCTCATCCGCCACCTCCCGGCCCGCCAACGCCGCCCGCCCCGCCGGGAGTTCCCACCCCGTCGGCGGCGCACGCCGGCGGCGGAGGTGACGGCGCGAAAGGGCTTCCCCCGGCGGCGGTACGGTGCGGCGGGGGTTCGTCGGGCGTTCACGAGGGGGCCGGGCCGCGGTGGGGCTTCGTTGGGCCGGGCCCGGGAGGTTGGGCGGCGCCGTGCTCCCACCCACCCGATCCGAAGGACGGAACCCGTGACCGAACCGCGCACCCCCGGCCGCCGCCTCGCCCTGCTGCTGGCCGCCGCAGTCCTGCCCGCCGCCGGCCTGGGCGCGCTGGGCGCCGGGCCCGCCGCCGCCGCGCCTGCCGACGACGTCCGGCTCAACGAGGTGGTGACCACCGGATCGGTGAACGACTCGATCGAGCTCCACAACAAGGGCACCGCGACGGTCGACCTGTCCGGGTGGATCCTGCGCGACAGCACCAGCAGCAAGTACACCATCGCCGCCGGCACCACCCTCGCCCCCGGTGCCTTCAAAGCCTTCGACGTGCACAGCAGCTTCGGCCTCGGCTCCTCCGACAGCGCCCGGCTCTACCTCGCCGACGGCAGCACCCTGGTGGACTCGTTCAGCTGGACCTCGCACTCCGACCCGTCCTGGTCGCGCTGCCCCGACGGCACCGGCGCCTGGGGCCGCTCCGCCGCGCTGACCCTCGGCGCCGCCAACGACTGCGCCGGCTCCGGCGGTTCGGGCGGCACCACCACCCCGGTCGCCTGGCCCGGCGGCTCCACCGTCACCACCGCCGACGGCTCCGACGTGTTCGGCTCCGACCTGTCCGGCCTCCAGCAGGAGGGCGGCGTGATGTGGGCCGCGCAGAACTCCGGCAAGCTGTGGCGGCTCGTCCCGAACGGCTCCGGCGGCTGGAAGCCCGACACCGCCAACGGCTGGGGCTCCGGCAAGGCGCTGCGCTTCACCGGCGGCACCGGCACCCCCGACGACGAGGGCGTCACCCTGACCGGCGCGGGCTCGGCCGGCGGCGTGTACGTCTCCAGCGAGCGCAACGCCGACTCCTCCTCCACCAGCCGGCTCTCCGTGCTGCGCTACGACGTCTCCGGAACCGGCGGAACGCTCACCGCCACCCGGGAGTGGAACCTCACCTCCGACCTGCCGTCCACCGGCTCCAACGCCGGCCTGGAGGGCGTCACCTGGGTGCCCGACGGCTACCTGACCGGCGCGGGCTTCAAGGACGCCGCCACCGGCGCCGCCTACGACCCGGGCCACTACGCCGCGCACACCGGCGGCGTGTTCTTCGTCGGCGTCGAGGGCACCGGCACGGTCTACGGCTACGTCCTGCTGGAGGCCGGCGGCTTCACCAAGGTCGCCACCTTCAGCAGCGGCATGGCCGGCGTGATGGAACTGTCCTGGGAGCCGCAGGCCCACCGGATGTGGGTGGTCTGCGACGACACCTGCTCCGGCCAGCTGCGCACCTTCCAGGTGAACAGCGGCGGCGCGTTCGCCCCCACCGCGGTCTACGACCGGCCCGCCGGCATGCCGAACATCAACAACGAGGGCTTCACCCCGGCCGGCGCCGACGAGTGCACGGGCGGCAGCAAGCCCGTCTACTGGTCGGACGACAGCAACACCGGCGGCCACGCCCTGCGCCGGGGCAGCATCACCTGCTGACGCCCGCCGCGCCCACCGGCCGGCAGGCCGTGCCGCCGTCGCGGCCGGGGAGCCCCTCCGCGCCCCGGTAGGAGCCCCGGGCGGCCACCGCGGTGAACCACGGCCGCCCGCCGGAGCGCCGCTCAGTCGCGGAACCCCGCGTGCACGTGGTCGTGGTGGGTGGGGTCGCTGAAGAACTGGTTCGCCGTCCGCCCGCCGGCCAACTGCCGCGGACCGCCCACGTTGTACGAGCCCGCCGCCGCGGCCGCCCGCATGAAGGACTCCACCAGACCGGCCGGGGTCGCCGGGTCCACCACCGGGTGCCCCTCGATCCGCCAGGTGTCGAACGCCAGCCCGCGCGGGTGGTCGCTCGGCCGGTCCGTCCCGAACACCAGCAGCGGGTGGCCCGAACGCAGCACGCTCACCTCGAAGCCGTACGACCCCGCCAGCGACAGCATCGCCTCCAGCACCGCGCCGTGCACCTGCCCGCCGCGCACGTCCGCCACCGCGGCCGGCGGCAGCACGATCCGCGGCTGGGCCAGCACCCGCACCGCCGGGTCGCCCGGCGCGACCGCCGGCCCCGGGTCGGCCGGGTGCAGCGCGGTGACGTCCCAGCGCGGCGCGGCGGCGCCCAGCCGGACGTCGACCGTGCTGCCGGTGGACACCGGCGCGCCGTCCGGCCCGGCCACCCACTGCCGGCACACCACCAGCACGCTCGCCGAGTCCGCCAGTAGGCCGCCGTACTGCGCGTACACCACCTCCAGCGCGGCCCGCGGCGCGTCCGCCAGCAGCGGGCCGGCCTGCTCGGCCAGCGCCGGGTCCGCCCCGAGGGCCGCCACCCGCTGCCGGGCCGCCGCCACCCCCTGCCCACCCGGCGGCCACCCGCCGACCGCCTCCACCACCTGCACGGCCCGCAGTTTGACGTCCGGCCGCAACTCGCCCGGCCCCGGCTGCCAGGCCGCGGGCGCGGGGAACGCCGCGGACGGACTGCCCGGGACGCTCGGAGCGCTCGAACCGCCGGGGTCGTTCGGACCGTTCGGGCCGCCGGATGAGCAGGCCGTCAGGGCACAGCCCAGTCCGGCGAGCAGGACGGCGCGGCGGCCGGGCGGGGGAGGGAGGGCGCACACCCCGCCAGTGTCGGCCGCGGGCGGCCGCTCCGGGCGGCACGACCCGCCGCCGGGAGGTGGCGCGCCGTCAGGTGAGCATGTACAGCAGGGGCGCGGCGACGGCGAGGACCAGCACCGCGACCGCCGCGATCGTGCCGGCCCGGACGATCCGGGGGCGGCGCAGCGCCGCGGCGCGGGCCGGGGCGAAGGTCCGGAGCAGGACGGCGGCCAGGCCGACCGCTCCGGCGCCGGTGAGGAACAGGCCGCCCAGCAGGAGGACGACGGTGACGAGGTGGTCGAGCACCCCGAGCCCGTGGCAGGAGCCGCCGCTGTCGCAGCGGACGGCCACGGCGGCGCCCGGCCGGTAGGAGTCGGACGACCCGTTGAGGTGCCAGGTGCCGGTGGTGACGCCGCTGTCGCCGGGGTCGCCGGTGCCCCGGCAGTGGTGCACCAGGCTCCGGGAGCGGCCGGTGGTGTAGCAGTCGGAGATCGTCATCCGCAGTTCGGGCTGGTGGTGCTCGGCCCGGATCCCGGCCGCCGCGGAGGCCCCGCCGACCACCACGCCCACCCCCAGGGCGATCCCGGTCAGTGCGAACAGGGCGCTCAGCAGCACCGCCACCACCGGCGGCAGCCGCCGCTTCGCCGGGCCGCGGGCCGCGCCGCGCCCGGGGGTGGCCCGGTACTTGGTCCGGTCCGGCCGCGGCGCGCGCCGTTCCCCGGAGTTCCCCGCCTGCCCGGACATGACGGCCCGCCTCTCCCCGTACCCGGCCGCCCGTCGGCGGCGGGCCGGCACAACCTACCGCCCGGGGGCCCGGGGCGAACAGCCCGGGTACGGGCGGGCGCGGCGGGGCGGACACCGGAAGGCCCGGACACGGGAAGGCCCGGACCGCGGGTGCGGGCCGGGCCTCCTCCGGGGGACCGTCAGATC
>NZ_JBHUWH010000594.1:0-4208 GCF_042670125.1 Kitasatospora sp. NPDC057198
GCACCGCCCGACCCCGGGCGGTGCGGTGCGGTGCGTCGGGCGGTGGGGCGGAGCGGAGCGGCCCGGACGTTCCGGTCGGCGCCGGCCGTCAGCGGCTCGGGCCCGCCGTTCCCCGGGCCCCTGGTCTCACCCCTCCGGCCGCAGGCCGCGCGTCACCAGCCACGCCCCCGCCGCCGCGGCCAGGGCCAGGCCGGTGCCGACCAGCAGGGCGCCGCGGGTGACGTCGGCGAACGCGCCGACGGCCCAGGCGCCGAGGCCGGTGCCCGCGTACATGGTGGAGGTGAGCCAGGCGCTGGAGGTGGCGCGGTGGGCGGGGGCGACGGTGCCGGCCAGGGTCTGCTGGTCGGTGACGAAGGCGCCGCTGGCGGTGAACCAGACCAGCACGCCGAGCAGCGAGAGCGGCAGCCCGGGGCCGGCAGTGGCCAGGGCGATGCCGGCGGCCAGCAGCAGGCCCCAGAGGGCGAGCAGCGGCAGGTCGGTGCGGCCCGCCGTGCGGGCCCGGTCGCCGAGGCGTCCGCCGAGCAGCGAGCCGGCCACGCTGCCCGCGCCGACCAGGACGCCGACCAGGCCGAGGGCCTGCACGGAGAGGTCGAAGCGGCGGTCGAGGACGGCGCCGAGGAAGGTGTACGCGCCGAGGTTGGCCGCGTTGAAGACGGTGTTGACCAGCAGGGCGCGGCGCAGCGCCGGGTCGCGCCAGGCGCCGAGGACCGCCCGGACGGCGCCGCCGGACGCCGCACCGCCCGGCGCGGGGGCGACCGGCGCGGGGGCGACCTGCCGGGCCAGCAGGGCGATCGCGGCGAGGGTGCCGGCGGCGAGCGCCCAGAACGCGGCCCGCCAGCCCGCCGCCCCGGCCAGCACGCCGCCGAGCGGGACGCCGACCACCTGGCCGGTGGAGAACAGCGCCATGCCGAGCCCGAGGGCGCGGCCGCGCACCGCCTCGGGGGCGGTCTCGGCGATGTGCGCCCAGATCGCGGGCCCGGCGGCCGCGGCGGCCAGGCCGGCCAGGGCGCGGGAGAGGACGAGCAGGGCGAGGTCGGTGGAGAGCGCGGCCGCCGCGTTGGAGAGCACGAACAGCAGCCCGCCGGCGAGCAGGGTGCGGCGGCGGCCGAACCGGTCGCTGAGCAGGCCGAGGAACGGGGCGAAGACCGCGTACACCAGCACGTACGCGGTGACGGTGGAGGCGGCGGCGGCCTCGGTGGAGCCGATCGAGTCGGCGATGGTCGGCAGCAGCGGGGAGACCAGGAAGGTCTCGGTGCCGAACAGGAACAGCAGCGCGAACACGCCGGCGTACCGCAGCGGTCGCAGCGCCTCGGGGGCGGGCACCGTCCTGCCGGTGCGCTCGGTCAGGTCGGAGACGTCGCTCACGGCGACCACCACCTCGTCCGGTCGTCGGGTCGCGCGGCGCGTCCTCGGACCGCGGACGCGTTCGGCCGCGCGGGGGGCATGGGCGTCCGATGCCGCCATCGTCGGCGGGGGTCCGCGGGTGCAGCCAGACAGGCGTTCATCCTGTGACCGGGGCTCACAGCCTGACGCCCCGTCAGGCTGTGAACGGTGTGAACGGCACCCGGCCGGGATAGGAGGGCTGCATGCGTTTCGTTCCGGAGCCGGTGGCGGCCGTGGTGCGCCGCGGGGCCAAGGACCCGTTCGTCGTGCAGACGGTGCGGGCCACGGTCGCCGCGACGCTGTCGTACGTGGTGGCGACCTGGCTGAGCCGGGAGCCGGTGCCGCTGACCGCGCCGCTGACGGCGCTGCTGGTGGTGCAGGTGACGGTGTACTCGACGCTGACCACCAGCATCCGGCGGGTCAACTCGGTGGTGGTCGGGGTGCTGATCGCGATCGGGTTCTCCGCGGTGGTGGGGCTGTCCTGGTGGAGCCTCGGGCTGATCATCCTGGCCTCGCTGGTGATCGGGCGGTTCGTCCGGGTGGACGAGTTCGTCCAGGAGGTGGCGATCAGCGCGATGCTGATCCTGGGCGTCTCCCAGGTCACCACCCAGGCGTGGGACCGGGTGCTGGAGACGGTGATCGGCGCGAGCGTCGGCCTGCTGTTCAACCTGGTGATAGCGCCCCCGGTCTGGGTCGACAAGGCGGGCGAGTCGATCGAGGACCTGGCCCGCCGGGCCCGGCACCTGCTGCTCGGCCTCGCCGAGCAGTTCGGCCGCCCGGTGCCGGTCGAACGGGCCGCCGAACGGCTGTACGAGGCCCGGCGGCTGGACCAGGCGATCACCGAGGTGGACGGGGCGCTGCGGCAGGCCGAGGACAGCCTTCGGCTGAACCCGCGGATCAGCGAGGGCCTGCTCTCCCGGCTGGTGCTGCGCACCGGGCTGGACACCCTGGAGATCTGCGTGGTCGTCATCCGGGTGATCGCCCGCTCGCTGACCGACCTGGCCAAGCGCCGCGGCCCGGGTGAGCGGCTCTTCCCCGACGACGTGGCGGTGGCCCTGGAGGAGCTGTTCGAGCACGTCGGCGGCGCCCTGGTCAGCTTCGCGGTGCTGGTCACCACCCAGGTCAGCCGCAACGCGGAGGAGGCCGAGCAGCGGATGGCCGCCGAACTCTCCGCCGCCTGGGCCTGCCGGGAGAACGTCGCCCAACTGCTGCTGCGCCGCGTCCAGGAGAGCCCCGAGGCGTGGCAGCTGCACGGCTCGCTGCTCGCCGAGGTCGACCGCATCCTCGACGAGCTCGACCTCGAGCACCGCGGCCGCCGCCTGATGGAGGAACTCGACCGCGCCGCCGTCGCCAACCGCGACCGCTTCTCCCGCTTCTCCCGCCTCCGCCGCCTGGCCCGC
This sequence comes from Kitasatospora sp. NPDC057198, assembly GCF_042670125.1. Lineage (NCBI taxonomy): Bacteria > Bacillati > Actinomycetota > Actinomycetes > Kitasatosporales > Streptomycetaceae > Kitasatospora > Kitasatospora sp. NPDC057198. The sequence continues at coordinate 2,784 of NZ_JBHUWH010000594.1, forward strand.
GGCGAACGCCTCCGCCCCCGCCGCCGCTCCCGCCGCCCCGCCGCCTGAGCCCGGCTCCCGGCTTCCTCCACGCCCCGACTCCCTTGCCCGGTAAGGCCGTCGGCGACCGGACCGGAAGCCGATCCGGTCAGCCGGGAGGACGGATGGCCGGGCAGGACAGGGAACGGACGGCCGGAACGACCGACACGACCGACACGACCGGCACCACCGGCGCGGCTGCGGCGGGCGCGGCCGTCCGCTGATCGCTGTACGTCTGCTCGCCGTGGTTCCTGGCCCGGGGCGCCCTGCTCGGCCTGGCCGTCCTGCGCTACCTGGGCGCCTGAACCCTCCCGGCGGACGGACGACCACGGGCGGCCACGGGCGGCGGGTAACGGCCGCGGGCGGCGGGTAACCGGCGGCGGCCCGGGTTGGCCCGTCGGGGGGAAACGTCGTACCGGTTCGGGTGTGTTGTGACGGGCCGTCAGGGTGCGGCGAGGACTCTCGTGGAGTGTCGGCGCCCCGCCGGCAGCCCCGTCCACCCCCCTCCCGGAGTTCTCCATGATCCCGACCCCGTCCGGGCGACGCCTGCTGCCGCTGCGCGCGGCCGCCCTCGCCGGTGCCGCCGTCCTGCCGCTGGCCGTGTTCGCCGTCCCCGCGCACGCCGCCGACAACGGCGACGTGAAGATCCACGACAGCGGCACCCCCGCCGACAAGCAGGCCGACGACCCGAAGGTCTGCAAGTTCTACGTCGACGGCCTCAACTTCGACGCCGGACAGAACGTCACCTGGCACATCGACCAGCAGCCCCCGACCGGCACCGCCACGGTGCTGGGCGGCACCCTGCTCATGCCCACCGGGAACGCCCGGAGCGGAGACCTGTCGCTGCCCGACGGGCACTACAAGCTCGGCTGGAACTTCGTGGGCGAGAGCGGCGACGCCAAGCAGAAGGTGTTCACGGTCGACTGCGGCAACCTGGGCGGCAACCCGTCGCCCTCGCCGAGCGCGTCCGGCAGCGGCTCGCCCGGCCCCCAGAGCGGCGGCGGCTCCCCGTCCCCGTCCAGCGGCGCCTCGCCGTCCGGCCAGGGCGGCCCCGGCGGCCCGTCGACCTCGCCCGGCGGCCCCGGGAAGACGCCGCAGGGCGGGGTCGCGGCCGGTGCGGGCGGGGCCTCGCGCGACCTGAACCCGGCGGAGGTCACCGTCGGCACCGCCCTGATCGCCGGGGCGGGCTACCTGGTCGTGCGCCGGCGTCGCCGCTCCCGCCGTTGACCCGCACCACCCACCGACGCGCCCGCGGTGCCGACCGGCTACGGTTCGGCACCGCGGTCGTCGCGCTGATGTGCGGCGCCTGGCTGGTGGACGACGGACTGACCACCGCGGGCCCCCCCCCCCCCCCCCCCCCCCCCGCCCCCCCCCCCCCCCCCCCCCCCCCCCCCCCCCCCCCCCCCC
>NZ_JBHUWH010000595.1:0-4204 GCF_042670125.1 Kitasatospora sp. NPDC057198
GCCCTGGTGGTCCACCCCAACGAGGTCAGCGCCCGCACCCCCTTCGACCTCTCCGAGCAGCTCGGCCCGGCGCTGCGGGCCGGGCTGCTGCTGCCCGCCGCGCACCAGGAGTGGGCGTCCGTCCTGGTGGCCGCCGACGCGGTGCTCACCGACCACGGCTCGACGGCGCTGTACGCGGCGGCGCTGGGCCGCACCGTCGTCCTGGACGGCTACGACGGCGGCCGGGAGCTGCTGCCCGGCACGCCGATGGCCCGGCTGCTGGCCGCCTCGCCGCGCTTCACCGGGACCGCCGGGCTGCCCGGCCTGCTGCGCGCGGCGGCCGGGCCCGACCCGTCCCGGTTCACCGCCGACGCCTTCGCCCGCCCGGACGAGGCGCTGCCGCTGCTGCGCGCCGAGCTGTACCGGCTGCTCGGCCTGGCGCCCCCGCGCACGCCGCTGGCGCCCGCGCTGCTGCCCGATCCGGTGGTGTCCCGGCCGCCGGACCGGGCGCTGGCGGTGCGCGCCGGGGTGGAGGGGCGGCGGGTGCGGGTGGAGCGCTTCCCGGTGGCGACCGGGCTGCCGGTGCACCACCGGGCCGCCCAGCACGGCGCGGCGGGCCTGACCGAGCAGCGCGGCGCCGAGCTGCTGTGGCGGCACCCGGGCACCGGCCGCTGGTCGGCGGCCGGGTGGGCCGCGCACGTCCTGGACGAGCTGCCGTCCTGCCGGGCCGCCGCCGCGCTGCTCTCCCCCGGCCGGTGCCTGCTGGTGCACCGCCGGCTGGGCGCGTTCGCGCTGCGCGTCCGGCCGCACCGGGCGGACGGGCGGGTCGACCGGGTCGACCCGGTCGCGGCGGCGTCCGCCGCGTACGCCTGGCTGGTCGCGCGGCCGGACCCGGGCGGGGAGCTCCCGGTGGAGCTCGCCTGCACGGTGGGCCGGACGACGGCCCGGCTGGAGCTGGCGGCGGCCGGACCCGGGGAGCTGGACGCCGAGTTCTGAGCCCCCGGGCCCCGGTCCGCCGGGTCACCGGTCCACCGGGTCACCGGTCCGCCGGGGTCACGAACCATCCGTCTCCCAGCCGTGTTCGGCGCGCAGGGCCGTGGCGCGGGCCCGGTGGCGGCCGAGTCCGCGCAGCGCCCGGGCCAGGCCGAAGGCGGTGCGGGCGACCATCCGGGGCCGGCCCGGCAGCGCCGCGAACTCGGCTCGGGCCTCGGCAAAGAGCGCGGCGGCGGGGTGGTCGTCGGCGGGGTGGTCGTCGGCGGCGGCCGCGGTCTTGGCGAGCTGGTAGGTCTGCAGGGCGGCGCCGTACGCGTTGCCGATCCCGAGCTGGATGCCGCGGGCGGTGGTGAAGTCGGCGCGGGCGGCGGCGAAGTCGGCGAGCGCGGCCGCCCGTTCGTCCTGCCTGAGGGCGAACTCGCCGCGGTTCAGGGCGAGTTGGCCGCGGAAGTCGATTGCTGCTCCTCCGCGCGGTCGACGAAGTGCGCCTTCTCCGTCAGGAGTTCGAAGGAGGGGTGGTGGACCTGGGCCCGCGCCGGGCGCGGGGCCTCCTGGTGGATGTGGACGGCGTCGATGCGGTGGGCCCGCACCAGGTGGTCCACCCGGGCCTGGTCGCCGACCACGTTGTGCGTGTGCTCGCCCGCCCGGCCCACCCCACGCGTTCGGCCGGGGGCCGACCGGCGGTTCGGGCAAGTCCGGCGCGGGCCAGGTGGTCAGTACAGCTAGGGCTCCTCGGCGTTCAGCGGCCGGTAGTACTCCCAGCTCGGGCTCTCGGTGAGGGCGCGCCAGGTGTTGAGGTCGACGGGCGGCTCCTTCTGCTTGACCCCGGTGATCACCCCGCGGTTGTCGACCGTCCCGCAGTACTCGGCGAACTCGACGACCAGGCCGCTGGGGCGCCACACCGCGACGCGGTAGCCGTAGGCGCCGTAGGCCGAGTTGACGTTCGCCTCGACCATCTCCCAACTGCCGTCGGGCAGGTAGCCGGCGGTGCACATGGACTGGCGGCCGGCGTCGCCGGCGTCGTCCCGGCCGCACCGGAACTGGCTCTGCAGTTCGGAGAGCAGCGTGCTGCCGGTCGGGAAGGGGCGGTCGGCCCGGCGCAGCGTCAGCTCCAGGGCTCCCTGCCGGTCCTTTCCGTCCGAGAGGAGCAGGTAGATCCCTCCGGCGTGGGTCGGCCAGCTGTGCAGGCCGACCGCGCCCATCCCCGGGTTCATCTCCAGCAGGTTCTGCCGCACGTTGCTGTCGGTGAACTCCAGGAGGTCCTGGTCGGCGATCTTCACCCCGGGGGCGGGCTTGCCGAGCGTGGGGAGCCTGGGCAGTTGCAGCGGTCCCGCGACGCCGTCCGCCGTGCCGCCGCCGGCGCCGTCCGCCTCCTTGCTCGGCCCGCCGGACGGGGTGGCGCCCCGCCGACCGGGGGTGGGGCCGGACGGGTGGGCGGACGCGGTGGCGGCGGGCGGGGCGGCCGGGGCGATGCCGGGGCGCGGGCCGGCCTCGATCAGCGGGAGGCCGAGGTCGGCCCCGGCGAGGGCGACGGCGGTGACGGCCAGTGCCGTTCCGGCGATCCGTAGCCGCCGGGCGATCCTGCGGCGGCGGCCGCGCCGGCCGCTCTCGGCGACGATCACCGCGACGGGCACGCACAGGTCCTTGACGCTCGTCTCCATCAGGGAGGAGAGCTGCAGGTCCGGGTCCGGGTCCGGGTCCAAGGTTCCGATGCCTTCCGTACGGGCAGGTGGGTGTCGCGCTGGTGGGGCGGGACAGGTGAGGCGGGCGGGACGGGTGGGGCGGGCGGGGCGGGTGGGGCGCCGGGGGCGCGGCGGGCGGGTCAGTCCTGGAGCAGCAGGGCCCGGTCGGGGCCGAGGATGGCGCGCAGGCGGTTCATCGAGCGGGAGTTGAGGCTCTTGACCGCGCTGACGGTGATGCCCATCGCCTCCGCGGTCTCCTCCAGGCTGTAGTCCTCCAGGTAGCGGAGCACCACGGCCGCCCGGTTGCGGGGCGGCAGTTGGCGCAGCGCGGCGATCAGGGTGATCCGCAGGGCGGCCGAGCTGCCCTCCTCGGCGCCGATCGACGGCTCCTCGGGGAACTCGTCGACCGCGAGCTCGCTGGAGCGGCGCAGCCGCCGGTGGGAGAGGTAGCAGCGCAGCAGCACCTTGCGGGCGTACGCGTCGAGGCCCGCCCCGCCGTCGGCGCGCCGCAGCCTCCCCCAGACCGGGTAGAGCTTGGACAGCGCGGTCTGCACCAGGTCCTGGGCCTGGTGCCAGTCCCCGCACATCAGGTACGCCAGGTGGAACAGGCGGCGTGCCCGGCTGGCCGCGAACTCGTCGAAGTCGAGTTCCTCGGTCATGTGGTCCCCCGGATGGAAAGGCGTTTCGTCGACGCCCTGAAGACACGCCGCGGGCGGGCGGGGCGTCGCGGGCCGGAGGTAAAGACTCGGTAACGATGATCGACGGCGGGGCTGCCGGGGCGTCAGGCCCCCTGGCCGGCGGGCCGGGTGGGCGGCTACCGGACCTCGATCTTCAGCCGGCTGCCGTCGGGCAGGTCGCGGGTGGCGTGGGCGAACGGGCCGCGCACCCGCATCGCGGCGGCGGCGTCCTCGGGGACGAGGTTGTCGTGGGCGTACTCGCCGCCGAGGACGAAGAAGCGGCGCGGGAGCAGCCGCTGGTCGACCGGGAGCGGGCCGTTGGCCTGCATGTAGGCGTGGGCGAAGGAGCGCGCGCCGTTGACGTCGGGGTCGGCGAGCAGCCAGCCGGCCCAGTCCTCCAGGCTTTCGCCGAGGTCGGTGACGGCGGCGGTCTCCGGGTCGAAGCGGACCACCCGGGTGCCGTCGAGGATGCCGAACTGGACGCCGAAGAGGTCCTGGCCGAAGCAGAACACCTGGTCGGCGAGGCCCTGGTAGGCGGACTTCCAGGCGTCCTCGCCGTTCCACTCCAGCAGTTCGGGGCCCAGGCCCTCCTCGCCGACCCGGTAGACCTGGACGCCGCCGTTGAAGGCGAAGAAGCCGTTCAACCGGCCGAGCAGCGCGGCGAGTTCGGCGAACGGGCCCTGTTCGACGCCGAAGTCGAGGTCGACGGCCGGGCCCATCGGGCCGCGGGCGAGGTCGAGCAGTCGGTCGAGGGCGCTGGTGGCGGTGCTCATGGTGCGGTCTCCGTGTCCGTTCCCCGTGGGCGCCGCCTCCGGGTCCGGACGGCGGCGGTGGTGGCGGCGGTACTGCCGCGCGGCCGGTCCGACCCTACCG